>NZ_AUNI01000020.1:0-300000 GCF_000447795.1 Bacteriovorax sp. Seq25_V
TTTCTTAGATCCATGTTCCCCTTAGAACCGTTGTTCCCGTTAGAACCGTTGTTTCCGTTAGATCCGTTGTTCCCGTTAGAACCGTTGTTTCCGTTAGAACCGTTGTTTCCGTTGCTACCAGTTGAACCATTTCCTCCGGCCGCACAACCTACTGACGAAACGTTACCTTGGTTTCCTGTACAGTTATTTCCAACTCCATTCCCATTATTACCAGTATTGTGGTTTCCATTTGGATTTGGGTTATCGTGCTGAGTCTGCGTTCCTGAAGCTGGGTTTTCTGTTTGAGTCCCACTTCCTTGTCCGCCGCCATTAGGGTTACCTGCTGTACCTGAGCTATTAGAGTTTCCATTGCTATTGCCATTGTTACCCGTATTCCCATTACTAGCTGCATTTACGTGAAAACTTATAAGCGCACACGTCGCTATAAGAGCTGCTAATTTTTTCATTTGTCTCTCTCCATTAAATGAACTTCTTTTATAAACTGTTAAATAATTTGCAATCTGTTCTTTCTACACTTTCCCCCCATCTCGCAGACTCTGTATCATTTGGATGAGATGAAAGTGTTTTATTTTTGTATCTTTTAAAATAAGTTGTAATTGTGATTGGAGAAACAGAGTCTTCGCATAATTTAACTTTAGAAGATTCTTCATTAAGAAGCTCTTCAAGTACGATATAGCGTGAATTGCTAATATTAAGTTGTAAGTCAGCATTCACGATTTTTGAATAAAACTTTTGAAGGGTTGTTATTTGTTTAAATATTCGATTGTCTAGGCCTGGAGTAGAGTAGTTGTCATATTCTGACTTGTTAACACAACGTCCGTTTATAATCTCACGCACATATACTTCAGCTTTTTTGATAGCATCAACTCTGTCATTCATTGAGCGACAGATATTTGAGATAACTCTATCAAGTCTTCCTTCAATGCTCTCGTCTTCAGTCCTCAACATATCTGAAATATATTCAAGAACACCTGTTGATCCAACTTTATTGAGTAATTCATACTGCTCGTTTGAAAAGCCATCAATTTCTTTTACTTCCAAAGAAACTTCATTAGGTTTTTTAAATCTTCTAAATCCCCAAGGGGCACTGTCAAATGAGAATAGCGGTAGTCCGCGGTGGAATTTAATTTCTCTAACTACTCTAGGGACTGTTGAATAATAAAGATCAAAGATTCCTGAATTACTGACGCTTTTTATGAGATAAGCATGTCTAATACCATTTGCTTTTGTTACGTAGATATCTCCACTTCTGATATCAGAAATTGCAATTGGATAGGTATCTGTTTGAGCAAGGATTGTCGTTCCTGAGTGAACAGCAAGTTTACTGATAAATGCCTTAACTCGATCAATTTCATTTTCCATACTGTTGAAGTAATTTCCAGTATTCGAAATATACTTAGCCGAAAATATGCCTTTTCTTGCAGGATTTAAAACTTTAAACGGTAGCTTATTTTCGAATGAGAAGATAATACGTGCAGCATAGATAATATCTGCGCAATCAGTAGGAACACCGTAATATGGGCTAGTTGAGTCTGAGAAAATTCTCTTATGGAAACCGTCGTTCTTAATCCAATTTTGATATTTTAATTCGTACTCTTCTGACCAATCGTTCTTAGTCTTCCAAACATCTGCGTATGCAGAGTTAAATAACAAAGTTGTTAACAAAATTAAGAGTCTTTTCATAGCCGCCTTTAATATATTTTGTAACCACTAAAGTAAACGAAATAGTGCTCCTAACGGTAAAAAATGTATTTTTTATCTATCTGTAATCTGGGGGATTCTAGGGATTGTCTAGAAATACTCACACTGTTTAAGCAAAGATGATTTTCCTTGATTGAAGGATAGAGTTTCTTAATTTTTTTGGTATTTGTTCACAATTTTTCGAAATGAATTTGACTTCAATTTTTGTCTGATTTTAGATTGAAAAATCGTCTTAATTTCAAGGGCCTTCTCTGATTTTGAGGACACTCCAAAATAGCCGATAAGATTATTTTCCAAGTAGCCTGCTATTCGGAAGTTTTCATTGATATATTTGCGATCGAATGTGAAGTACAAGATCTCAAGGTTTACTGCAAATACATCTACTCGAGATTTACTAATCAAGTTAAAAAGTCTTTGGAAACTATCTTCACCAGAAAGGGCCACCACTTTATTTGGTCCTGAGTCGAGCATTGCTTGATAGGCAGGAGATGAGTCTTCATAGATAAAGCCCTCTATATTGCCGACCACTCTATCTGCTAGAGATTTAACACCTTTGTATATGAGCTTATCAGATTTTCTCACTATTACTGCTACTCGAGAGTTTATAAGCCTTGTTCTGATAAGATCAATCTCTTTGCTTGCTGTTCTATCGTTCAAAGAACATATTGCATCTGACTGGCCACTTACTGTCTGTTGTATTGCCCTTGGCAAATTTGTCCAGCGAATAGATATTTTATATCCCGCTTCCTTATATATATCTCGTAAAAGTTCAATGATAATACCTTCATTACTTGGACTAATGTCAGGAGACATAAAGAATGGTGGATAATTAAAGCATGAAAGCTTGATCTCTTTGGCCGTGGCCTGGAAGATCAAGCTTATTGTTAGTAGTACCTTAATTAATTTTTTATTCATGGCCAACTCACCATCAGCAGTTGCGAAACATTCTTCTAATTAATTTTTGATTACTAAATCTCTTATCACGTGGCCTCGAGGATGTGTACTTAAAATGCTTTTTGAGTACCTTTTGGCGCGGATTGTATTTATTATTTCTATAGTTTTTCTTTTGTTTCTTGAGTCTAATTTTCTGTTTTTCATTACTAATTGAAATCTCAGTTTGCAGAAATTTTTTTTGTCCTAGTCTTCTCGCAAGACTAAGGTCAAACTTAATTGGCGCAAAAAACAGAAGTAGTACAAATAACAGTCTATTTGTCATGAATACCTCTACAGTAAATTTCTCGGGATTTTTTAGATGTAGATTTTTGTATTCATGATGATCACCATTTTTGTGTAGATTTTAGCTGGAAGTTAAATTGATTTTGGGTGACTATCTATTCATGCCTTCATTCTACCACTTTATACTTTTTTATCAAACTCTCTAATGTATTGAAATGATTGCATGTTTTTTGCATTGAGCCATTAAAATTCAATAACTTCTAGCATTTTTTGTTTTCAGTTTGATCTAATAAGGTGTATAAGTTTTACATAATCGAACATCGGAGTTTTTATTAAAGCACTAACTTTTGTCCTGTTATTAATCATTTCTACAAATCTTTTTGCAAGTGAGTTTAAGGATATCTCGAATGATGAGTATTCAAAGCTTTCACACCTTGAAGGTGAAAACCTAAAAGATGAATTAAGATCAATTCTAAGAAAAGGCTTCCATGCAGTTGGATACAACAGAGCAAAAGAGATAATTTTCGGTCGTCTCGATAATGAAAATGGGGAAGTTTGTTGTGTTTATTCTGACCACAAATGCTTGAGAACAAAAAGTGTTCCTGACCATACGAAAATGAATGTTGAGCATACTTGGCCACAATCTAAAGGTGCGGTTGGAGATGCAAAAAGTGACCTGCACCACTTATACCCAGCAGATTCAAAAGTTAATTCAACAAGATCTAACTTCCCATTCTGTGAAGTATCTAGTCTAAAATGGCAAAATAAAGTAAGTAAACAAGGTAAGAATAAGTGGGGAGAGAATTGTTTTGAGCCACCGGCAGGCCACAAGGGTAATGTTGCACGAGCAAGTTTTTACTTTGCAATAAAATATGGGAAACAAATTGACGAGCATGAAGAAAAAATTCTTCGTGAATGGAATAAAGAAGACCCAGTTGATCAAGATGAAGTTGATAGAAATAGAGTAATCTATAATTATCAAGGAAATTCAAACGTATTCGTTGAGCATCCAGAGTTTGTTGATCAAATCAAAAACTTCTAAGAGCACCAGCCTGCAATAATCAGTCTACGACCGGCTTCGACTTTATTTATCTTATGTTCGAAGCCATGAATTCCGGTCTTAAAAATAATCATATTGCCCCATTTGGGTGTTTTAATCTTTTCACTCAATTCAGTATTTTTCTTTCGTATTTCTAAAACGCCACCCTCCGGTGCGTCTGTCGTCAGCGATAGGGAAAAGGCGAGGATACGTGAGCCATCATCATGCCAGATACCATCCTCTTCCCACTCATTTTTAGACTCTCTAAGGGAGATAATAAACTCCATGATCTTTACGTCACAATACTTTGCCATGGTTTCAAATATCAATCCTCCAGGAGCGGTATACTCGAACATGAGACTATCAAGAGCTGTCCAGTCTTCTTGTTTTACAAGCTCTCTGACCAGCGGAGGAAGATTTAATGTAGTGATTAGGTAGCCGTGAGTCTCGAGTTGATTATTCATGAGCCTTGATAATAACAGCTGTTTTCTCTGAAACTAATTCAAAAATTTCATCCATTTCCTCATCTGTTACAGCAACACAGCCATTCGTCCAATCAAAATTTGGATAGATATATGAGTAAAAAAAGTTCTTCAGGTCTTCATCATCAGAGCCCCATGGCATTAATTTGCCAAAGATTGACTTTAAGGTAGGATCGATTCTCTTTGGGAATCCGTGGATTTGAATAGCATCACCAAGATCATAAACTGAAACACCTTGTGCTTTCCCTTTGGCAATATCTTCTTTATTTGGGTAATTAATAAGTAATGATTTTTTAAAGTTACTCCAGCTTGCATTAAGCTTTTGTTTTACAAAGTATGTTCCCTCTGGGGTTTGGTTGTCCCCTCGGCGCGTCTTCGGTGCTGCCGTAAATAGGGGATTATTGTAGGAATAACTAAGTTTCACATTATATTCACGGACAATATCATCATTGCTAAGAAGAAGCATACGGCGCTCTTTCTTGTAGACGACAATCTTGTCTACCTTTTGGGCGAAGGATGTTGAACAAAAGAATAGAATCGCAATAAGAGTTAGTTTTTTCATATCCTCTTTATATCAGTTAAATGATTGTTTTTGGTGTGAATTTGAAAAATCTATAAACTGCCTAAAAGTTAGACACCAATTAAATGAAAAAAAGCTTTTTATCCTAAATAAAATTTTATAAAATTCTCAGATGAAAAAAATAGTAATTTGTATTCTTATTCTTATTTCTCTTGGACTTGCTACTTTTTACCTAACAATGAAAGGAGGAGGCAAAGAGAAACCGTTGGAAACTTCTCAGGAAACTCCTGTTGTGAAGACTCCCGTAGAACGACTAGATTCTGAGCCAGTGACAAAAGAGGTAGCTGATGAGCTGTCTACTGAAGAGCTCGATTCTACCTTGAATAAAATCGAGGCCGAAAGCTATTCTCAACTCGTTGATTTGGTACATAACTTTATTTCTGAACATCAAAACTCATCTGAGCCTAAAACAAAAGAGCTTCTTGGAAGCTTAAAAGAAGAGCTGAATGATTATGCAAAGCTTCTTGAGGGGCTGGATAAAAATAATCCAGAGAAAAGTACTCCGATTATTGAGAAGCTTGAGGCAAAGAGAGATGAAATACTTGATATTATTGATGATATTAGTGTGATCGAGCATTAAAAGCTTTCAATAAATTCGAACATAACTTATCATACTTATTAATATAATATTTGAGAGAGTCTTGTGGTGAGAAAAAAAATTTTATTAGTTGATGACGATAATATCTTTAGAAGCACATTAGGTGGCTCACTAACGGATAATAACTTTAATGTCGAGGTTATCGACGCCAAAGATCCTATCGATGCTATCGATAAATTTCATCAATTTAAAGATTCTCTTACTCATGTCGTTGTTGATTACTATATGCCTATTGAAAATGGTCTTGAGTTTTGTAAGTTAGTGAAGTCTTCAAACCCTGATATAATTGTTATTTTATTCTCAGGCGATACAGATTTAGAGAAGACTATTAAAACTGGATTTGTTGATCGATTTTTTAGAAAAGACCGTCCAAAGCAGCTCGTAAATTACCTATTGGATCAAGAGTCTTAAGGACTCTTGACCCGCAAAGTTTAATTATAAATCTAAAATATATGCAAAGATTAGTGGTGCAACGATTGTTGCATCAGATTCCACGATAAACTTAGGTGTCTCAGCAGCAAGTTTTCCCCAAGTAATTTTTTCGTTTGGAACTGCTCCGGAGTAAGAACCATAACTTGTTGTTGAATCAGAAATCTGACAGAAGTAGCCCCAAAGCGGAGTGTCTCTTTCAAGGTCTTGTTGAAGCATTGGAACAACACAAATTGGGAAGTCTCCCGCAATCCCTCCTCCAATTTGGAAGAAGCCAATTCCGAGTCCGTCTTTTGTATTTTCTGTATACCAGTTTGCTAGCCATACCATGTAGTCGATACCTGACTTCATTGTGCGCGACTCTAGCTCTCCAGTTAAGCAGTAACTGGCAAAGATATTTCCCATTGTCGAATCTTCCCATCCCGGAACAACGATTGGAATATTTTTTTCTGCAGCGGCAAGCATCCAAGAGTTTTTTGGATCAATTTCATAGTACTGCTCAAGCTCTCCTGATAGTAGCATCTGGTACATATACTCGTGTGGGAAAAAGTTCTTCCCTGCTTTTTGAGCAGCATCCCACTTTGCATAGATATGTTTTTGAAGTTTTCTAAATGCTTCTTCTTCTGGAATACAAGTATCTGTTACACGATTTAAACCTCTTTCAAGTAGTTTATACTCATCTTCTGCAGTGAGGTCGCGGTAATTTGGAACTCTCTCGTAGCTATTATGTGCAACAAGGTTCATTAGGTCTTCTTCAAGGTTTGCACCTGTACATGAAATGATTTGAACTTTATCTGCTCTAATCATTTGAGCAAGAGTTTTTCCAAGTTCTGCTGTACTCATTGCTCCAGCAAGAGTAATCATCATTTTCCCACCTTTTGCAAGGTGTGCCTCATATCCCTGGGCCGCATCAACAAGGGCCGCTGAGTTGAAGTGTTTAAAATTTTCGAGCATAAAAGACTTAATTGAAGCCATGTTTTCCTACCTCATCACATTTGTTTTTCGACACTTTTAGGTGCATTAATATTTTTTGGCAACAAACATTTTACTTTTTAATCTTCTTTTTTTTGTGGTAGAAGTCTTAGCATAATAAAGAGGTGTAAGTTATGGAAATGATTATTGATCCAAATGGCAAGGCAAGTGCTAATTCAGGTGTTTACGGGCTACCGTACAATGAAGAAAATTCAAAGGTTGTTTATATTCCTGTTCCATGGGACGTAACGACTTCATATATTGCAGGAACACATCAGGGACCTGAAGCTATTTTTAATGCAAGTGAACAGATCGACTTTTTTGATCTTGAGTACAAAGACGCCTATAAGCAGGGCCTTTTCATGCAAAAGGAAAAGTCTTGGATTAAAACTCTTAATAAAAAAATGAGAACTCAGGCGCAAAAGATTATTGATGCGAATGAAGAAGTAGAAGGTAATAAAACTTTAGAAGCGGCACTTAAGAAAGTTAACGATGCCTCAAAGAAAGTAAATGACTTTGTTGAAGCAGAATGTGACCGCCTTCTTGCTGAGGGGAAAATTCCTGTCGTTGTTGGTGGTGACCACTCAACTCCATACGGTGCGATTAAATCGTACGCGAAGAAATATAAAAAGGATTTTGGGGTCTTACATTTTGACGCACACTCGGATACACGTATCGCATATATGGGATTTGAACATTCTCATGCTTCAATCATGTATAATGCTAGCAAAGATATTCCTTCGATTAAGAAGTTTGTTCAAGTTGGAATCAGAGACTTCTGTGAACAAGAATATGAGTATACAAAGAAGAGTAAGAAATTTGATGTTTACTTTGATCTTGATCTTCAAAAGAGAAAATTAAAAGGCGAGAAGTTTGAGAAAATCGCAAAAGAAATCGTTTCTAAACTTCCAAAAAATATTTATATCTCATTTGATATCGATGGACTTGATCCAAGATTCTGCCCGCATACAGGGACGCCTGTTCCTGGAGGACTGGACTACAATGAAGTTGTTTTCATTCTAAATACTGTGGTTCAATCGGGGCGCAAAATCGTAGGTTTTGATCTTGTAGAAGTATGTCCATCTGGTGACGAAAGTGATGAGTGGGATGCTAACGTAGGGATGAGACTTCTTTATAAGATGACATCTGCGTGTATGGCGTCTCAGAAGATTATCAAAAAGAATTAAGTTTAATAAGTAATAGCCGATAAGTTCCTTATGAAAAGACTTGTCGGCATTTTCACATTTCTAATTCTTATCACTTCGTGTGGTGAAGACCCTTTCAAGGCGAAGACTGCATCGCCATCAAAAAATGCGGCATTAACTTCTGTAAAATCTACGACCGAATCATCTTCTGAAGGATGTATTTGTCCAATGAACTACGAGCCGGTTTGCGCTGGAGGCAAGACATACTCAAATATTTGTATGGCCCAGTGTGAAGGCAAGACATTTGAGTACTCGGGCGAATGTTCAAACTAATTGAAATATTTTAAAAATGGATTCTCTCCCCAGCCCATTAATGGTGCAGTAAAAAAAGAAACTATAATTAAAACGATCATTACAAATCCACTGGCAACAATATAAGTTATGGTTTCGCTATATCCTTTTTCTTCCATGTAAGTTGAAATTTTTCTTTGACTAAAAATTCCAAATACAATCAAGGCCAGAAAGACTATAAAACCAGTAATTAATGTAAGTGCGACATTCGCAAAAGAAGAATATTGAGATTCTTTTTTTGGCGCCGGAGTAACTACAACCGGCACTTTTTTGGGATTCGCAGGTACTACCTCAGCTATTGCTTCAAGGTCTTCGAGTTCTGACTTTGAAGCTGAAACTGTTTTTCCCCTTTGCTTCTCTTTGTAAAAGCGAGAGAAGGCCGGTTTTTCGTTTGAGCGATAACTTTCAATTGAGATATTGAGTTTAACAGTCTTAGCAATCAGGAAGCCAGAATTATCATCAAGAACTTTGTTCCATGTTAGTCCGAAGTCATCGCGGTTTAACTCGCCATCAAGTTTAAAGTAGAGTCCTTCAACCTTCGTCCACGGGTCAGTTTTTGGGCCTAGATAAACTACGTTAAGTTTTACATTCTTTGTCGTCTCTAAAATTGTTAGTGCAACTTCGATCTCTTGTTTCTCATTCAACTTTAAAAGAAATGGCGTGACTAGTTTTAAAGAAAGTGTTGGGTACTTTCCAATGTCAAAGAAATCACTGCGACGTAAGTGTGAGTCTCTTTTCTTGTCTGCCGTATCGATTGAAGCCGCAGCAATCTTTCCTTCGAGCTTCGTAATTTTGTTGCTATCTACTTCATAGTAGATTTCAAAGTCATTAAAGCGTCCTTCTACATCGTTGATTCCAAGGTATTTCACAGCGAATCCAATCTTAGAATGTTCTTTATTCACGAGATATGTTTCTGAGGCAAATAGGCATGTTGAAAGCAACATTAAAAATACTATTTTCATTATTTTTTACTCCTGATTTCGATGAGCTATATTACAAATTTGTACTCCTCTATATGGTAATTGTTAAGACTTTTCTGCATTTTAGTAGGGGTGGCACATATTATAAGCATGACAACAAATTGAATTTATTATGCAGCTAAGGAAGTATTAATTTAAAACGCTTAAGCTTCTGTTTTAAATGTTCTAATATAATTTATGGACGTTCTAAGGATAAGTCTACAGAAAGAGGTTAGAGTCGACCCTATGCTATTCTAAATACGTAGTACTAATCGTAAGAGGTTTCATATGGTCAATTACACTCCGAATTTACAAGTAGCCACCCCAGAGCTTGATGAGCAGGCGAGAATTTGTGCTGGGGACATTTTACTCAAATCTGCGTTGACACTGACGAAGGAAATGTCAATTTCAGATGCTTGTTCTTTAATTGATAAGCACAAGGCATCTGGAGCCCCTGTTGTTGATAGTGCTGGACGTTTACTAGGATTTTTAAGTCAAAAAGATTGCCTGAAATATATCTTGGATATGAAATATTATAATGGTGGCCCAAAAAGGGTTGAAGATTTCATGTCAAAAACAGTGATGACAGTGCACAAAGAAGAAACAATTTTATATCTAGCTGAGTTATTTTTAAAAAACAATTATCAAATGTACCCTGTTGTTGACACTGAAGGCTTCTTACTTGGAGTCGTGACAAGAAGTGAATTATTTTCACGAATTAATAAGCTAAGTCAGACAACTTGGTAAAAAATTGAGACCCAAGCAACTTTGGGTCTCATAAATTATAATTTATTCAATTAATTCACTTGCATAGAAACATTGTTGTGTTGTTTCATTTGTTTTAAAATGATTCTGTAGCCTTTGTTCCTCTGTTTGACAGGCAATTTTACAACTTGAGATATCTTCTGAAGTTAACTTCCTTTCAAATTTACCTTTTTCTTTTACTGATACTTTTGAGCGGCATATTGCTTTGTTTATGTATGTATCAACCAAATTCTCCCCTAGGAAAATATCCAAAATGAATTCTTTCTCCTGATCAAATTGATCGATAAAGCCACTTTTTTGGTAATTAAATGTATATTTACAAAGGCTAGGAGTTTTTGCATAGAAGGTTCGGGATACTTGTAAGTTATCTTCTCTATTAAAAAACTTACATGTTTGAGATTCAGGTTCTTCGCCAAGTTTTGTGATAATTTCGTCTCCATGTATACAATGAGTCCATCTTGATTCTCCATTTGCTCGAGAAGTTTCTCTGTCATGCTCATATTTGCAGAAATTGATACAATCATCCTTTGAATAAATGAAGGTTGCAGCCCCTGTCCCATTTGGTTGTGTTCCATATATTTTCGCACGACATGAAATTTTATGGTAGTAGTCGTTAATAATCTCTTTTTCATTGAAAAATAGTTGTACATGAAATTTTTTATTTTTAAATTTGTAATTTTCTAATTTAAAAAGTTCATTCTGCTTGAAATTATCATTACACATTGATCTCGTAGGAAAAAACCTTGTCGAGTAAATTTCATCTGACGAAGGTATGTAAACTTGGCATTTTTCTGACTTTGAAATATCGCCAAATTTTTCAATTTCTTTTCCTCCCCAGTTGCATCTCACTTCTCTTGGGTCCCCATTTGCTTCGTCGGTATAACGTTGATAGTAATCACTACATTTATCAATACACTGAGATGAGTCTTCATAGTTATACGTTGTCATACCTGGATGTCTTACAATTGTCGTTCCGTAGACCGTGATCTGACATTCAGGATTCTCCTTTCTCTCTCTAAATTTTTCGCCATCGAAGAGATAGTTTACGTGATATCCTGTTTTACGAAAATTCTGATTTAAAAGAAAGTCCACGTTTGTACGTGTTAAGTCTTCACATATAGACTTTGTTTGGGCCCTATATCGTTTGAATACTTCACCAGACTCATTCCATATAACAACACATTCTTTATGGTCTGGAAGAGTTCCGTGACTCCATAATTTTTTACTATCATAATAGCAAGAATAGATTCGTGGACCATCTTCTCTAGAGAGAAATCTATCACGATGATACTCGCACTTTGTACTACATTCAGCTTCCGTTTTTGTAGAAAAACCTACATCATTTGATTCAAAGTAGCGCTTACCTTGGTGTTTCGTTTGGCAGTAGCCTGCAAAGATTGGAATTGATATCAAGAATACCCCTAAAAATTTAATCATAAAAACTCCTTTGAAGTTATGATCGGTTAGGGGGAGTTATTTTATTTTTCTTAAGTCGGGACAGTAGAGCAACTAATAGTTTCGACATGGAAAAAATTGAATATTGATTTTGTATACAAGATCAGCATTTTCTGTTTTGTCATATTTCTTAGCAAAGCTTCTGTAGAATTCAAATAACTCATCTTTTGCTTTTGCAAGATCAGCTTCCTCAATTGCTATCGTTCCTGCAATATATTCGCGCACCTCTACAGGAGTGTTATATAATGCTTCTTCTGCAAGATTCAGACTATGTGAGTGATGCTTTTTTATTTTTAAATCAGAAACTTCTGTCTGTGAAGAAATAGGATTTGTTAAACGTAAGAGTTTACCGTCTCTTATAGTCAGGTAATTGTATGCAATTAAATCTTTCAGGCACTCTTCAGCTCTACTTTCTTTGATGAAAAGTTGCTGACTAATCCATTTTGCATTACCTTGATTGCCTTTTAATTTACATAAATTTAAAATGGCAAAGTACTCCCAGTCGGAAATTGGGTGAAACTCGGCTTCTTCGAGTATTTTAAATTTTAATCTCTTCTGTAAAGATGCCTCAGCGTATTGATTGATCAGTAATTCTCTTTCTTCTTCTGACTGAGTTATATTTCCAATAATTGTCTGGAGATTTCTCTCTGATGGGACTCTCGAACCATTAATTATTTCGGCAATTGTTGTTTTGCCTACTCCTAGATCAAGAGCAAAGCTTCTTATTGAGTAGTTATTTTTATTCTTTTGTCTTTCTTCTAAAACACTTTTCAAGTAACTAGAAAAATCTTTCATTTCTGTCCCGAGTTAGAGTAGGTAAAAAAAAATAATCATTTTTTAAAATATTAGTTTATTCTATATGTATGAAAAAGAAAATATTACTGTTCCTAATTTTAATTTATTCTTCTGTTACAGCATCAGATGTCGTGAGAAATGGTGGAGGTATCTCAGAGCAAAATATTATTTTTGCTTTTGAAAAACTTCCTGAATTTTTAAATATTTGTTTGAGTCAGAATACATGTGTCACTAATGAGTCTGAAGTTAATTTGATTGAAAGTATTGTGCAGTCTTATAATAATGAAGGGAAAAATAATATAGTTTTCAAATCAGAAAGAAAAAATCCCGGCTTTTTTGTCATTGATGGGCTTGAAAAAATTGCGATTACTGGAAATCGTGTTGGAGATATAATTTATGTAAATACTGATCTTCTCTATAAAAAAGATAAGAATGAAATGACTAAATTTTTCCAAGTCTCACAGGCCGTTCAGTTACTTGTCCATGAGTTAGGCCATCACCATGGAGACTATACTCATGACTTTTTAGATTCTGTAGGGGCGAGAGTAAGGTCATTTTTTGAGGGAAGACTTGCAGAAGTATTTTATTCACCGTTTATTTTTGATATGAGTGTCTTATCTCTTCATGGAAACTCTTATACGACAAATGGAATATTGATCTTAAATACTGGAGTAGAGCTTATTTCTTTGAGCAAACTTTTTAATGTCTATGGATGTCCAGCTTCAAGTCTTGGAGAGTTGAATAGATTGAAGAATCAAAAATATCATTTCTACAATATTAGTTGGAAGCATGATGATGGTCCTTTAATGAGTGGGAAAAAATCATTTTCTGGTACATTTGTACTGATGTGTGAATATGAAAATATTGGGAATCATTCTAGGTATCATTCTTTTGATATCGAGTTTGATATTTCACAACATCTAGGAATAGGCAGTGTCGAACTTAAAAAGAAGCCATTTCTTCGTCGGATTAAGCCTTTATATAAAGTAAGCAATGGAAATATTTTGAAATTATAAAAGAAAGCCTGCAATTGCAGGCTTTAATTTTTTATAGCTTTGAAAAGTATTCAGCAGTGTATTTATCGTTGTAGTCTTCAATTCCAAGCTCGATAATTTTTAGAGCTTCTTCTCTTCCGTAAAGACCAGTGATTTCAACCTTTGCTTTCTTATCTGTTTGAGGAATTTCCTTGTAAGTTAAGAAGTAGTGCTTAAGTTGATTAAGGATTGCTTCTGGACAATCAGTAATATCTGTCATGTGACCATAAGTCGCATCATCTTTTAAAACAGCAACGATCTTATCATCAACTTCTCCACCATCTAGCATTCTGAAACCACCAATTGGAATACAGTTTACAAGAATATCTGCGTGATCAATATTTTTGTCTGTAAGAACACAAACATCAATAGGATCAGCATCACCGAAAAGACCATCTCTTCCTGTTTGCTTCATTGTGTACTCTGCTGACTTTTCCGCAGAGTATGTTCTTGGAATCAGACCGTAAAGAGCTGGGATGATATTAGAAAACTTTTGTGGACGATCGATTTTTAGGTAACCAGTCGCCTTGTCAATTTCATACTTCACTCTATCAGATGGAGTGATTTCAATATATGCGTTAAGAACAGACTTATCTTTGTCGTCCCAAACATTTACCCCATGCCATGGGTTTGGTCTAAATAGGTGGCCAGCAACTTTTAAAAATTCAGTAATTTGATCATTGTTCATTTAACATGTCCTTTCGAAATACAAATATAAAAAAATTCAAGAGACCGTATCATATCTTTTCTGGAATTTTAATACCTTTCTTAACTGCCCCCTTCTAATGGTGTTGGGGTCTGTCGAAGGATGTTGTCGTTGGTTTGTCGCGTTATTTTATTTATTCACGTTGGAATCGATAACTCAAGATTGGGTAGTCATAAAAGAGAGCGAGGATCGCTAACACCATTGCGATGGGGCAGTTAATCGGATATACTTTGCGCTCATTACATTTTAAGGGGTTAGCAATGAGTAAGGTACAAGATATCAAGAAATTAATTAGAACGATTCCAAATTTTCCACACGAAGGAATTATGTTTCGCGATGTGACAACTCTTCTAAAAGACGCAGACGGTCTTCAAAATACTGTCGAACTATTTGTTGAACGTTACGAAAAAATGGACTTTGATGTTGTTGTTGGTATTGAGTCTCGTGGTTTTATTCTTGGAAGCATCTTAGCTTACCATTTTCATAAAGGATTTATTCCTGTTCGTAAGAAGGGAAAGCTTCCTGGTGAAGTAATTTCTCAATCATATGATCTTGAGTATGGAACAGATACTCTTGAGCTTCATGTTGATGCTATCAAAAAAGGTCAAAAAGTACTCGTTATCGATGACCTTCTTGCTACCGGTGGAACTGCTTTTGGAGCGATTAAGCTAATCGAAAAGCTAGAAGGTAAGGTTGTTGAGTTCGCTGTAATCGTAGACTTGCCTGATCTTCAAGGGAAGAAAAAACTTGAAGATGCTGGTCATAAAGTTTTCACTCTTGTGGAGTATGAAGGGCTATAATCTACTTTCTAAATAATTGGACAAGGGATAGAAAAAGTCCCTTGGCCTTTTTTAATTCTTCTTTGCGCTTTTCTTCGTCATTTCTTTGAAAATCTTGTATGGCCCTTGATGCACTTAATGGATCAATCTTCTGAGTGAGATAACTTTGAAACTTGGTAAGAAATGCTTCTTCCTTAATATCAAGCTCATCACTTCTAAATAGGATATTGGCGAGGTGATGGAGTTGCGAGAGGTGAGAGGCATCAGTGATCTTGTCAACATAGGTATAAGGCGAGAATTTTTCTTTGAGCACTTCTCTTATGGCAATTTTCTGCTCTTCGGTGAGGATTGCGTTCGAGAGAAAGCTTTCAATTGTTTCTTGCTCTTTATCTGTATAGATTCCATCAACCATTGTCAGAGCAACTAAGCTTTTCCATAGGTTAAGGTAACTTTCTTGGTTTCTTATATCATTACTATTCATAGGTTTATCTTAGCTCTTTTTAGTTAAACGGGAGAGAAGCAAAAAATACCCATGAGATTTGCTCTGGTAATGCGTCAGAATCTTCCTACTAATAATAGTTATTGTAAAAAGATATACTATTAATGGGGATTTTGCCCTTTTGTGGAGTTTATGAAAGTTAACGATTACGCCGCACAAATTTCAGATCTACGTGAGACCCAGCAAGGCCAGTTGGCAAAGCAAAGAGCAGGGTACGAAGCGCAGATTAAAAACATCCAAGATACTAATGAAGTATTGATGGATGATCTACGTTCAAATAATGCAGAAAAAAGAAAAATTCTCGTTGATCAAAATCAAGATAAAATTGATGTTATCAATGAGAAAACGACAAAGCTTTTGAATGATAGAAGAGAGTCGTATAAAGAATCTCTCGCTGAACAAAAAGACGGTTTTAGAAAGCAAAGATTACAATTGACTGAAAACTTTCAATCAAAGCTTGGTGATATTAAAAGTTCTTATGATGAAGCTCTTCAACAACATCAGTATCGTAGTGATGAACAATTAAGTAACACGACAGAGAATCTCAACAATAAATTAGATATCAAAGAAAAGATCGCTGCAAAAGAAATTGCTGGCATCCAATCAAAATCTAAGGAATCAATTACAGAACTCAAGGATGATATACGTCAGCAGAAGAAAGATTTCGTTAAAAGAAATCGAACGGAAAAAGACGAATTGAATAAGAGTCATTCGAGAGAAATGAATGAAGCTAGAGATTATTTTGGTAAGAAAATAGATACAATTGTTGATAATCGAAATGAGGAAGTAAGAAAGGTCAATGAGAAATTCGAATTTGCCCTTAATAATTCTCGTACAGATGATAGAGCAGAGGTTGATCGCCTTGCGAATAATTATAAGGAAGCTGTAGATAGAATCAGTCGTGATTCTCAGCACGATTACAAGCAACTTCAAGGTAAGTTCGTACGTGATAGAAGTGAGAGTCAACGTGATCATCAAGAGCAAGTGTATTTTCTTAATAAAGAAAAAGATGAGATCGTTGATCGTTCTCTTCGTGGTGAGGGTGTTGAGTTTCAAAAGCAAGAGCTTAGAGATAAGTATGATGCACGTATTGATGGAATGAAGGATCTTCTTTTTGATCAGCGTGTGAAGTTTGAAAAAGACCTTTCTGATATGGATAAGCATGTTGATGCTCAAGTAAAAGAGAAGAACTTTCTTGAACGTCAAAATATGGATAAGCTCAAATCTGAGTTCAATAATAATCTAAATACAAATATTGAAAAAAATAGAAGAGAACAAGTCCAACTTGAAAAAGACTATAATAGACAGTTTCGAAATCAAGCTTCAAATCACGAAGAGGCTTCGCTTAGAAGCGATAAGTACTATGGAAACTTATTAGAGAATCAACGTAAGCATTTTGGTGAAAATGTTAATAAGCTAGAGAAAGCTAATCTTGATAACGTGAGAAACCTACAGCATGAGTATGCTCTTGAGAAAAAAGAAATTGCTGAGATCACAAGAAAGAGTGTTGAAGAGCAACTTAAGAATCAGAGAGAAGAGTATCATCGTAAAGTTGATAAATTAACTGAAAGTTATGAACAAAAGTTTCAGCGTCTATCCACAGAACTAGAAAAGACAAAAAGTAATCTACAATTACAACTAGAAAAACATCAGAAAAACTCAGCGATGCAGCAGGAGTCTGATACTCAATATTATACTTCAATGAAGAATCAGCAACGTCAGGAAATGAATGAGAGAACGTCTGAGTTAAAGAAAGATTTTGATCGTGAAATCAAGCAACTTAAGTTCCAGTATGATAATGATCTTGGAAAGGTAAGACGTGAAAATGATGTTTTCAACGCGAGAACCGTTCAAAAATATGAGCTTGATAAGCAGAAGATGATTGCGGATCATCAAAAAGAGTTAAGACAAAAACTAACAGAAGCAAATATGAAGCTAGAAAGAGTAATTAAGGATAGTGAGTTCCAAAAGCAATCTATTATCGATACCTACGAGACACGTCTCAAAGACCTCAAGCGCTCTTACGAGTTAGAACAAGTAAAAACATATACAAGTAATTCATGAAAATAGTGATCCAAAGAGTATCTCAGGCAAATGTTAAAGTTGATGGCAAAGTTGTATCTGAAATAGGAAAGGGAATGATGCTTCTTGTTTGTATGGAGAAGCAGGATGATTCAAAAGTCGTGGAGGAGGCCTCTCGTAAGGTTCTCAATTACCGAATTTTTGCCGATGAAAATGGGAAAATGAATTTAAACCTAGAGCAGGTTGGTGGCGAAATCCTAGCTGTAAGTCAGTTTACACTTTCCTGGAATGGAAAAAAAGGAAATCGTCCAAGCTTTGATAACTCTAAAGAACCAAATGAGGCGTTGGTGTTATTTGATAAGTTTTGTAATTATTTGAGTGCGAGTGCGAAAGTAGAAAAGGGCCAGTTTGGAGAACATATGAACGTGTCACTCACAAATGATGGCCCAGTTACTTTCAGTGTCGACTTTTAATTAAGCGTTAACTTTATTTGTCGCTTCAGCTTTAGCCGCTCTATCCATAGCAACTGCTTTCTTCCAGATTCCTGCGAAAATAAACGCGAAGACTCCTAGGAAACATGCAATGTGGAATACTTCAATTGTCATAGAACTTGCTACGTTTTTTGAAGGTCTTACTGGCTCAAGCGCTTCGCCCTTTGGAACGATTGACGTCTGATATACTTTAACAGTTTGATTACTCATAAATAATCTCCATTTAGTTATATTAATTAGTTACCAATACAATATAGATTTAATCTCAGCAAGATAACATGATTTACATCACTTTTCAGTTAAATTTTTGTTAAGAATATTTATTTTGTCGTAGCGCGTCTGTCTCATGTGTAGTAGAAGTGCAATACTTATATGCAAATGTATTTTATTTCCGGAGGTTACGATGAGAAAGTCAATTTTGCTACTTTTACCACTCTTGTTACTTGGAAGTTGTAAAACTTTCAGAGGTCAGTTTACTACTCATGAGGATATAACACTAAATACTGGAAAAAAGAAAGTCACTATTGAAGTAGGCCAACGTGAAGTTAAAATTAATTTCAAATCAAAGAAGAAAGCTGAGCTTGAAATTGATGGACATAAAGTTGACTTAAAGTTCGACTCAAAACTTAAAATTCCTTCAAATGGTGATTTCAAAGTTAAGGCGTCTGATTGGAACCAAGTATACGATCTTGTTGGTACTTCAAAGGTTGAAGTAACTTCTGGTCCGTTAAGCCATGATTTTGAAAGTTGTGTGGAAAGAGTTCCTTACACTGTTTGTAACGGAAGAAGTTGTCATATTGTTTATAGAGATTTCTATGGTCAAAGACATGTTGAATACCGCTTAAGAACTACAACTCAAAATATTGTGATGAATCTTGTTGCTGAAGATCATGGGCATGCAGAGTTTAGTGGATATAATAGTTCATCAGAAAGAGTTTACGAATATTACGGAAATTGTCGTTAAAAAATAAGGGCCTAGAATGGCCCTTTTTTATTTATCTCATCAATTTGTTCATTTAGTGTCCAGAAGTCATAAATAACTCCAAACATAAAAAAACCGCCAGTGAAGACATAGAGAATTCCAGTGAGGATCTTACCCATGTAGAAGCGGTGAATGCCAAAGATTCCAAGAAATGTTAGGGCCACCCATGCGATATTGTAATCGATAATTCCTTCATTGTATTTTTGGTCAGCATCTTCATCCATCGAAGGAATAAGAAAGAGATCAATTAACCAGCCGACTCCAAGCAGGCCACCCGTGAAAAACCAGAGTGTCCCAGTGATCGGTTTTCCGAAGTAGAAGCGGTGAGCTCCTGTAAACCCAAAGATCCAAAGTAGGTATCCCATGGTTTTACTATGACTATCACTTATTGATTTTAAAATTGGTAGCATTAAATATCCTTCGTTGCCCAAATTGGATTCTTATCTTTTGTGAGGGCATGCTTAATCTTTTCTTCAATTTTTGAGAAGACAAGTTGAGATTCAATATAGTCTTCTATTTCTTCAGGCTGGAACTCTTCACTTACACTAAGAGGTACTCCTTGAATTTCAAAGTTTAGAGTGAGGTCATCTTTCGTGGCGGAGACCAGTATAGTGTAGTATTTTGCTTCGCCTGCCTGAATTTGCTTTCTCTGCTTTCTTGAAAGTAAGAGGGCGTGTCTATCGCTAAGGCATGCTCCGTCGATTGTTTCGAAAAAGTACTCAATATTATTTAGTTCACAAGAAAATTTCATTTTAAGCTCTAGGTAATTTTTAACTTATAAACCAAGGGTGAAGCGCTGTGTTATTATAAGCTTATAGTTTTATTATACGTAGAGGATACTATGAAAGTTGATTATTTAAAAGAAGATGAAGAAACAAAAGCTGTTGAAGAGAAGAAAGATTCCCCACGACGAATTCTTGTTGGAGGAAATGGAAAGACGAGAGTAAACGATGAGGTCTTTGATCAAGATGTTTTGATTGTCGTAAGTAAACTTAAGAAGTATGTAAAAGACAAGCATGGTTTGAATACATCGGGTGATGTATTTAAGAGACTATCAGATATTGTTCGTGTTGCATGTGATCGCGCTTGTGAAAGATCAAAGCAGGATGGGCGAAAGACATTGATGGAAAAAGATTTTTAAATGGCAAAGTATCAATTAACTAAATATTCGAATGGCTACGTACTTGCAAGATTTGATGGCGAGGTTTGTGGAGAGAAGATTTTTGACAACGACTATGTCATTCTCACTAAGAGTAGTGCAACTGAGGTGAGCGCTGTAGAGTTTGAATATTTGGATTTTGATATTGAAGAGTCAGTACAAATGGAAATACTTAAAGCGATTGGATTGTGCTTTCGCTTTATGCCAAACTTCATTGGTCATGAAGATTTCATTCCAAATCTTTTTATGCCTAAAGTTATTGATGATAATTTCGATTTAACTTTTTTTGGTGGGAGTTTTAATCCATGGCATCCCGGTCATTCAGAATGTATTAAGCAATGTGCTCAATTTGAAAATGCGATTGTTGTTGTTCCTGACTACAGTCCATGGAAAGATAATTTAATGGAGAGTCCACTTCGTGAAATGATTAAGATTTCTAAGAAGGTGAGAGGCGCGAGCGCAAACGCCGCAGTTTACCCAGGCTTCTGGGGAAGCAGTCAAAGAAATCCAACTTCTAAATGGATAAAAGATGTTCAAGAGTCAAAGAAGAATTGGCTAATGGGCGAGGATACATTTGATACCCTTCTTAGCTGGTTTGAAGTTGATACATTTTTAGACGAGATTGAGAAAATTTATATTCTTCCAAGAAGTTTTGAAAGGAGAAGTTCTTCTTCTGTTGCAGAGGTCGAGAAGTATATTGTGGACAAGCATCCAAGTCTTGATGTGATCTGGTTGAAAGATCATCCTTTTAAAGATTTAGCTTCTAGTAAAATTAGATAAAAAAAAGCCCAAGATAACTTGGGCCTTTTCATATATAAACGAATGAATCGCTTATTTAACTTTCCAGTAGTACTCAATAACAAGCTGTGGAGCTAGTTCGAATGGTACATCTTGAGCAAGTGGCTTCTCAACCATTTTTGCTTTCTTTTGCTCTGTTCCTTCTACGTTGAAACAAGCTGGGATTGTAGCAATTCTTGGAGTTTCAGAAGATTGCTTATAAAGTTGGTTTTTGTAACCTTTTTCAGAAAGAGAAATTACATCACCTGGCTTTACGATAAAAGAAGCTTTATCAACTTTCTTTCCGTTAACTCTGATTTGTCCGTGAGCTACCATTTGTGAAGCAGCTGGCATAGATGGAGCAAAACCAATTCTGAATACAACGTTATTTAAACGTGACTCAAGAGTTGTAAGAAGTAGATCCATCCACGGTTGTCCAGAAGTATCTCTCTTTGCTTGCTTTACGTAAGAAACAAGTTGCTTCTCTCTTAACCCGTAATGGAATACGATTTTTTGTTTTTCTTTAAGACGAACCGCGTAATCAGAGATTTTCTTTCTCTTGTTACCGTGAACACCTGGTCCGTAAGGACGTCTGTCTAGTGCTCCAGCTTTTCCAAGACCTGGAAGCTCAACACCTAATGCACGTTGAATAGCGTAACGTGATCTACCTGTAGTACTCTTTGCCATATAAGCTCCTAATATTATTAACTTAAGGGACATGGCCAGTGGTCGCATCACATCACCAACAACTCGTGTTGGGCCCTTAAGTAAGTTAAACTTGAACGCGACCTGCGCAATTTATCGAAATTTAAGGAATAAGTCAAGATGTATCTATATTCGGAAGCAATCGTGAAAACTTGACCAAATGAATCTGTTAATTTAAAAAGCAGGGGCACGCAAAACTTATAAAACATTAAAATCGGGAGGTTTCATGAAAATCATGATTGTTAGCCTATTACTTTCACTTGGATTTACGGCCAAGGCTGAAACATTAAATTATATCTGTGAGCCATCAGATATGGTTTACATGAACAGATTCTTTGCTCAGGGCTCATTAGATGTGAACGGGACTTTAAGTGAGTCAATCTTGTCGAATACAAGAACACTAATGTCATTTAGACTTGTTGCTTCAGGAAAGCAAAGTGATTATATCGATTATGTGGGATACATTGCGGAAGGTAACACAAAACTAATTTCAGCAATGACTAAGGCTCCATTTATTTACTCTTCTTTAAGACTCGAAGGAGAGGGGCAGTCATTTGATATCAAGTTACTTTTTGATTACTCTGAAAATTTTGATTCAAGAATTAGAGATATTGAAACAAACAGAACTTACAGAGCAAACTGTAAAGTTATCAGATAATTCAACTTTGCTCTTCTTGTTTTTTGGACAAGAAGGGCTAGTCTTTTTTGGCACTAGATAAAATTTCTTCAAAAACACTTTTTAAGTTTGGAAAACTCTTGCAGGCGTTATCGAGGCTTTCCTCAATGATACGCTCAGGCAAACCTAGTTCGACAGTTCTTCTTAGAATAATTTCGTGAATCTCTGGCATATCAAGTCCGCTCTTCACAGCGTTCTGTGCATTTTTTAGAGACTCTGCCGGCTTAAGTTTGTCATCATCAATAAGGATTTCCAGAACTTTTATATTTTTATTATTAGGAAAGCGCTTACGTGCTCTAGTGAAAATATTTTCAAGTAGGGCAGAGTTATTAGTCATGCGAAGAGTATTAATAAGAGAGGCAAATACGAGTGGTTTGTCTTCACATATTACAGATGCTTCTTCCATTAGTTTGTAAGCACGATTTAATATTTCTTCATCGATAGTTTCATTTTTTTCGTACTTGTCTTGCATAATCTTTTTTCCATAAATTGTTAAAGAAGCAGCAATATAGTTTTTCAAATCATTATCTGGTTGATCAACAGTCTTAAAAGCTGTGTGATACTTAAGAATATCATCATACTCTGCACAAGCTACAGAAATCCATGCAAGGTCTGGGATCATCTCTGGATTTACTGGGAATACTTCAGTTAATTTTTTGCTGATTTGGTATGCTTTATGTCTCTCTTTTAAAGTCATATATACAGCAAAGAGTTCTTTTAAAGAATTATAGTATTCTGAGTTTGCTTTTAAACTTTTTTCAAATGAAACTTTCGCTTGTTCAAGTGCCTTGCTTTTAAGATGAATTATACCCTCAAGGTAGTAAGCCTCGTATGGTTTTGGGTCTAGTTTTACTGCTTTTTGAGCAAGAGTGAATGCTTTGTCGATATCAAATCTCATGTGCTCGCGAATTGTCTCGAGTGCAATTTCATAATCTGAGGGATTTGTTTTTGGTACAACAACTTTGAGAAACTCACTTTGCAGTGATGTGACAGTAAAAGGAATGATAACAAGTGAATCTATTTCAGACTGAGCAACTTTTGAGATCGCGTCTAGGGAATCATTCTCCGAAAGTAGAATAAAGCCACTCTCGAGTCGGTTTGGCCATTGTTTAAGATGTTCTTCGAGAACTTCTTTGTAACTTCCATCCTCGAGTCTTTCGTTTGTGATAATGTAATTAGGTTTTTTTTCCTTGATTATCTCCATCGCCATGTGAAGATTCTTGGCATGGTGAATGTTCTTGCGTGGGATTGCCGTTTTCATCAGCATTGTTTCAATCGCCGTTTTTGAGGCGACTGAAGGCTCGATAGATAAGAACTTCTTGTTCTTCATATATTTTTTTAAAAGTTGCTGTGCCTTTGCATCCATGATTATTTCCGATACTTATAAAATGCTTGAGAGACAGTCTCTTGCTTTGCTTCTATTGAAGTGATCATCTGCTCCCAATATTCATTATTCTTAGAATTTACTGTAATTTGTATTTCATTAAGATCTTTATCAAAAGTGTCTGATTGGATAACGAGACCATTGATAACTTCGCATTTCAGAATACTTTTATCTCTAGGCATTGAGTTTAAGGTTTTTAATTGCTTATTATTTTCAAAAACATAGAGACTGATTTGGTGCCCTTCTGAAATTGATTTCTTTGGTACGACTAGGCTAATTGAATCGACATCAACATAAACGAGGCTGATATTTTTATAATCAAGACAATCTTGCTGACTGGTTTGATTTGAAAAAATAAAGAATGAACGATTAAGTTTCTTGGTTGCCAAGACAATATGTTTCTGATTCATTGATAAATTTTAGTTTATATATAAAAAAAATCAATATTTATTCTCTATTTACGTGTTAGAATAAGTTTATGAAGGTAAGAAATATAATGGAGTCTTTTTCTCGGTTAATCGTCGCTTTAGCGGTTGTTTGTTCTGTTGGTGCACAGACTGTTAAGGTTGGCTCTTATATTTTCCCTCCATATTTTGAAAAGTCAGAAAATGGAAAATTTTATGGAGTTATTCCAGATTTTCTGGCAGGTCTTAATAAGTTTCAAAAGGCCTATCGATTTGAGGTTTTTGAAACTTCGCCAAAGAGAAGATACCAAGATTTCTTAGAAGGGAAGTTTGATAGTATTTTCTTTGAGTCTCCTCAATGGGGATGGGAAGAGATTGTTGAGCAAAATAAATTAACTTTTTTAGGGGATGTGGTTTTAGATGGAGAGGTCTTCATTTCAAATATCTCTAGAAAGGGTTCTGATGATTTTTTTAAAGACTTAAAGGGAAAAACGATAGGTCTATATCTTGGTTATCATTATAAGTTTGCAAATTTCAATTCTGACGAGCATTATTTAAAAGCAAACTTCAATGCATTTGTTTCTTCTTCTCATGATCGTAACATTGAAAGAATTATCAATAATAGGTTAGATATGGCGATCGTAACGAAGTCATATATCAAAAAGTATCTACTTGATCATCCTGATACTAAATCAAAAATTTATATTTCTAGTGTTGTCGATCAGGACTATCGATTAAAGTTTGGAATCAGAAAGAGTATTAATTTCGAAGAATCTAAAATGAAAAAAATAATCGATGAGTTTTTAAGTAGTCCTACGTATCATGAAATAATTAAAAAATACGGTTTAGAGTAGGAATTATGCTTTTTTTTCGATTTTAGGCATGAAAGTTATTGACGATTTTTGAATACAACTTTTAAAATGAATTATTCATTATAAATAACCCTAACAAGGAAAGAGGTAGAAAATGGCTAAGAAAGCTACTAAGAAAGCTCCTGCTAAAAAAGCAACTGCTAAGAAAGCTCCAGCAAAAAAAGCTGCTGCAAAATCAAAAGAAATGCTATTAGTTGGTTCAAAAACTAAAGAAGCTCTAAAAGGTAAAGGATTTAACGTATCTTCAGATACTCTAAATGCTCTTAACGAGTACGTATACTGGATCGTTGATCAAGCACAAAAGAAATGTGCTGCTAATGGTAGAAAAACTATTAGACCATACGATATTCTTGCTTAATTAGCTCTGAGTATATAGTTAAGAAAGGCGAGCAATGCTCGCCTTTTGTTTTTTAGGGATCTGTTTTTATAGTTCTGATATTGATATGATTTCTTCTGTACCTGTCGCAAGCTCTTTTAATTTAATTCTACCTTCACTTTTTTCATTTTCTCCAAAGAAGATTACTTTCTTTACTTTTCTTTTATCTGCATAACTCATTTGCTTTTTTAGTTTTGCATTGCTTGGGTAAATTTCGACAGAGTGTCCATTTTTTCTGATTTGATTAGCAAGTCTAAGATAATCAAGTTCCATAGAGTCATCAAAGTTAATGATTAAATAGTCGATGCTATTGTCGATATCTGTGAATAATCCTCTCGCTTCCATCACGTCATAAATTCTATCTGCACCAAAAGATATCCCAATCCCTGGAAGATTCTTGACACCAAAAACGCTTGTGAGGTCGTCATATCGTCCACCTGCACCAATGCTACCCATGCTACCGTCTGCAAGTTTGACTTCGTATATTGCTCCCGTATAGTAGTCAAGCCCTCTTGCTAGTGTTGGCTCGAAGTCGATGCGAGTTAGTCCAACTTCTTTTCCTAGGGCCAGAACTTTGTTGAGCTCAGTAAGTCCAACTGTCCCTGTTTCGTTGTTCCCGATAATTGAAGTGACGATTGCTATCTTTTCATCATTCGTTCCGGTAATATTAAAAATCGGATTGATTTTTGAAAGTTGATCTTTTGTAAAGCCTTTGCCCTCGAGCTCTTCAAAAACTTTTTCAAGTGGAATTTTGTCGAGTTTATCAATCGCAATTGTTAGGTCTGTGAGCTTTTCCTTTGCTCCGATAACTTCAGCAAGGCCTAGCAAGATTTTTCTATTATTAAATTTAATTGAGATGTCGGAAATTCCAAGATCTGCAAATGCATTTTCATAGATTTGCATAAGATCAACTTCACAAAGAAGCGAGTCTGTCCCAATAACGTCGGCATCACACTGGTAGAATTCTCTGTAGCGTCCTTTTTGCGGACGATCAGCTCTCCATACCGGCTGGATTTGATATCTCTTAAATGGGAATGCAAGATCGTTTTGATTCTTGGATACGTATCTTGCAAATGGAACTGTTAGGTCGTAGCGAAGACCTCTGTCTGAAATATGTCTAGTTAGTCCGCGAGAGTCCTTTGCGGCGAGAGTGTCTTCAGGGGCCTTTGCAAGATAGTCACCACTATTTAAAATTTTAAAAAGTAGTTTATCTCCTTCTTCTCCATACTTTCCTGTTAGTACATCAAGATTTTCAACTGATGGAGTCTCAAGTGGCATAAAACCAAAACTTTCAAAATGCTTTCTAATCGTCGAGAAAATAAAATTTCTTCTATTGCTTTCGATAGGGCCAAAGTCTCTAGTTCCCTTTGCATTTTGTGGTTTAATGGTACTCATTTGAATTCTCCGTGATTTATATGCATCTGCATTATAACCTCTAAAAATCATTTTTGACAGATTCTTTGATAAAATTTGAATAACCATCATTAATTGTTCATAATGAACTTGATATTTAAAACAAGGAGAAGTTTTGAAGATTGTTTACCTCGCGATTATACTTAGTTTTGTTTCATGTTCAATGATAAGACCAAAGAAAAATGTGGTGCTGCCTACATTTAATGTTGCTGAGCATCGAGTTTTTCCGGGAAAAGTAAAAAAACTTCAAATTGAGATTCCAAAAAGTATTAATGAGTTGTCGAATAACGAAATTGTCTGTGGTGGCAAGAAGCTAGCATCGGTATTGGAGGGAGACTATCTCGTTTCATACTTTTCTCTCAACTATAAATTTTTAGAGACAAGTAAAGAAAAGAGCATTCCATGTTTTCTAGAAAGTTCGATTGAAGGTGATAGTTATAGTTTCCATATTTTTAACTTAAGACCTGAAAAGTTTGATTATCCACTTAGTTATATCAAAGTTAATAAGAAACACGTTGACCTTTCAAAGGAAGATCTCGACCGTTTCCTAAAAGAGAAGGCAAAGCTAAAAGATGTTTATTCTGCAGTAACTCAGGATAAGAAACTTTATAGCACTTCATTTGTCAGGCCACTGAAATCAAAGGTGACTGGCGTTTATGGGTCTCGACGAGTTTTCAATAATAAGAAAGATTCATGGCACTCTGGTACAGATTTTAGAGCAAGAAGACCAATTCCAATTACTTCATCAAATGACGGAGTCGTGGTATTTGCAGATGATCTATTTTTTAATGGAAAAACTGTTCTTGTCGATCATGGTCTTGGGATTCTTACAATGTATTGTCACCTTTCAAAAATTAATGTGAAAGTCGGTGATAAAGTGGACAAGAAAATGACCCTTGGCCTTTCTGGTAATACTGGTCGTTCAAGTGCTCCACATCTTCACTGGGGAGTGAGAATCGGTGAGAACTGGGTTGATGGCCTTCAGTTCCTCGATGAGCAAACGAGTGAGGAACTAAAAGTTAATTATCAAAGCGCTGCCAGCAAGAAGTAGTGTTGCTCCGAGGACTCGTTGAAAATTAATCATTTTTTGAGCGAGCCCAAAAAGCCCGTAGTGATCCATGATCAGTGAGGCAAGTAGTTGCCCTGTCACAATGAGTGCTGTCCAACCTGTTGATCCTAATTTTGGAACAATGATAATTGCAGAGAGAACAAAAATTGAACCAATAATTCCACCACTGAGTAAGTAAGGTGGAAGTGAAACAATTTTTGAAAGGGATGGAAGGTTACCATAATTAAACAGACCGATTAGAGCAAAGATCAAGAATCCGCCAGTAAATGAAATAAGCGCGGCTTGAGTTGAGCCGCCAACTAGTGACGATAGCCTTGCGTTAATAATTGCTTGAAGTGGGACCATTAGTCCAATTCCAAGTGCCCATGTGATTATTAGGTATTTCATGTTGCTTCCATGTGTTCGAATATATATATTCTAATTATCTTAGGGACATATAAATTAATCAAGAGAGCAAGAATATGACAACGACTCAACTAGTAATCATTCTGGTATTTCAAATAATTGTTATTGGAATAATTGTATTTTTTAGAAGCCTTGATAAGAGTCAAAAAGAAGGAGATCGCTCAGTTACAGATCTTCAAAACCTTATCCAAAATCAGGGACAAGGATTGTCAGATACACTTCTTCGAAACAATGATCAACTTTCAAAGAATTTTGCAGGCCTAAGTGAAAGTGTAGTGCAAAGACTTCTTGAATCAAAAGCTGCATTTAATAAAGATCTGTATGAGTTTAAAGATTTGCTTGGAAAAGATCTCGAAGCAAAATTTGAAAAGATGAATGGCGTTGTTCAAGAAAAACTTGATCGAATTGATAAGAAAGTGCAGGAAAACCTCAATGAAGGTTTCAAAAAGACCAATGAAACTTTTACTGGAATTATTCAAAGACTTGCAAAAATTGATGAGGCCCAAAAGAAAATTGAGTCCTTGTCTTCAAATGTTATCTCTCTTCAAGACGTATTAACTGATAAGAAGAGTCGTGGTATTTTTGGTGAAGTTCAACTTAGCAATCTTTTAAATTCTGTTTTTGGCGAGAGTGGAAAGTATTATCATCTTCAGTACAAACTAGAGAATACAAAGATTGTTGATGCAGCTTTAACGCTTCCTGAACCAATCGGACTTCTTTGTGTGGATTCGAAATTTCCACTTGAAAACTTCAAGAGAATGTTTGAAGGGGAGAATGAGGAAGATAAGAAAATTGCTCGTCGTGAATTTGTAAAAAATATCAAAAAGCATATCGATGATATTGCTGATAAATATATTATTAAAGACGTAACAGCTGACCAGGCGATTATGTTCTTACCGGCCGAAGCAATTTTTGCTGAGATTCATGCTTATCATCCAGAAGTAATTGAGTACTCTCAACAACGTCGTGTTTGGATTGCAAGTCCAACAACTTTTATGGCGACCCTGACAACGGTACAAAGCGTTATTATGAACATGGAACGTAGTAAGTACATGAGTATTCTTCACCAGCATATCAATAAACTTGGTGAAGAGTTTAAGAGATACGAGGACCGCTGGACGAATTTTTCTAAGCACTTATCGACAGTGACGAAGGATGCGGACTTAATTCATAAAACAACAGGAAAGATTTCTAAACAATTTGAGAAAATCATGCAGGTCGAAGTGGAAACTCCTGACGAACTTCTTGATTTTCCTAGTCAATCTTCCGAAGATTTAATATAATAAGAATAGTTTAAGGAGAATTTATATGAGTATGGAAGTATTTGTTGCTTTGTGTCTAGTTGCTTTCTGGGCAAGTTTACCAGCATCTCTAGCAATCGCGGTTAAACAATTTGATGACGCTGCAATGGATGAAGATCACCACTGATTATAGGTGATCATTCAACCAATTTCTTAAATCTAAAATTTCGTATGGGTCAATTTCGTGGCCCATTTCATAATAGTGAAATTCAATTTCTAAAGCTGTAGAAAGTTTATCTTCGATAATACTCTTTGTTTCGTTAAAATTAATTACTTCATCAAATCTTCCGTGCGCCATGAAGAATGGTGTTTTCTTCTGTGTCTCACTAAATTGAATTGGGATATTTTTAGGATAGAGTCTTGGGCTCAGTGCTACAACACCACCTAGCGTATCCTGATACTTATAAAAAGTTTCCATGGCAATACAGCCACCTTGAGAAAATCCGCAAAGAAAAATATCTTCACTTTCAAAACCCTGTGACTTCACTTCTTCAATAATTTCTAAAAGTAGATCAGATGAACTTTCAATTCCAATCATGGGATCAGAGGGAGGAAGATCATACCAAGAAAAACCAAAGTAATACTTCTTTGGGGCATTGAGGAGTAGATAGTTAAGCCCTGTGACATTGATCTCTTTGGTTAGGACTTTATAAGACTCCATGGAGTCGCCTAAACCGTGCATGACGATCATAATTTTATTGCCGTTAGTGACACCTTTTGTGCTTTTTGGGATGAGAAATGAGCTAAGTTTCGAGATTTTCATGATTAGTAGACTACTTAGCTCAAACAAAATTAGCAACTTTTTTTCTAAAAGTTTTTTTGAATTGGACGATGAGCATAGTGAGAATAATTCCAAGGAACACAGGAGGATATTGTGTCTACAAAAGATGTACTAGCAGCAAAATTTAGAGATCCATCAGCACCACTAACTAAAATGAGAAATGATGGTTGGGTGCCAGGTGTTGTATTTGGTAAAGATTATAAAGGTCTAAATATTATGGTTCCAAAAATGCAACTTGCAAAATTTTTCCACCACTCTGGAAAAGTATTTGAAGTTGAAGTTGAAGGACATGGAAAGCACTTAGTTGCTCTTTCAGAAGTTCAAAGAGGACACCTCGGAACTGAGTTTATGCACTTTTCATTCCACAAAGTATCAGCGAACGAGAAAACAACTGTTACTCTTCCAATTCACTTTGTTGGTGAAACGCACGCTTCTAAAGAAGGTGGAGTAGTTTATCCAGTACTTCATGAAGCAGACGTAAAAGGTCTTCCAAGAGATCTTCCAGAATTTATCGAAATTGATGTTACATCTCTAGAGATGAATGGACATTGGACATTTGCTGATATCACACCTCCAAAAGGTTGTGAGTGGGCAATGGATGCAGAAGAAACAATCGTTTCTTGTCACCTTCCAAGAGTAAAAGTAGTTGAAGAGCCAGTTGAAGCTCCAGCTGCTGAAGTTGCTCCAGTGGAAGTTGATGAAGTTAAAGAAGCTGCATAATATCCTGAGTTTATATCATACTTAATGAAGGGTCCCTTAATTTGAGGGGCCCTTTTTTTATTAAAAGAAATCATGATATAATGAATCTATGAAAACTTTAAATGAGTGGTTCGTCGAATATGGTGAATCTCATCAAAATCGCACTAATAAAATTATCCATAAGATTTGTGTTCCATTAATTACGTGGTCGCTTCTCGGCATTCTTTGGACAATTCCCGTTCCTGAAGTTTTTTTAAGCATAGGTCTTAACTGGGCCCATGTTTTCTTGGCCTTCGCCTTAACATTTTATTTAAGCTTGAAATCAATGAAAGTTATCGGAGTATTTCTTCTTTTAGCTGTTCCGGCATGTGTTCTTTTTAAAGTATCGTGGCCAATTATTGGTTATAAATTATTCACGAGCTCAGTTGTTGTCTTTGTACTTGCCTGGATTGGTCAGTTTATTGGGCACAAGATCGAAGGTAAGAAACCTTCATTTTTTAAAGACCTCCAATTTCTATTAATTGGACCACTTTGGGTCTTTTCAGATGTCATAAGTTTCAACAAATAGTTCTCATCAATTCATGTAAAATTAGGTAAGATTTTAGATATATCTTTTCGAGGGAGTGAAAAGTTGAATCGTATTCTGATTTGCCTATTTTTAGTTATTTGGTCACAGTTGTCATTTTCACAAGGTGAGAGTGAGTTACTTCAAACATTAAGTACAATTAATTCTGAATTAAGTGATATTGAGCAGAACCTTTCGAAGTTAAAGGAGATTGATCAACAGGCCCTTGATATAAAAATTAAATTGAGTGATTACATTCTCTCTCTTGGAAAAGAGAATGAATCGGGGGCAATGAGTAAAGCTAAAATTGAGCTTGTAAAGTTTGAGGCTGATTTTAAACTTTGGGATAGTGAAGCTTCAAATATTTATGAAAGGGCACAGGAGCTATCTGTTTCAATTGCACAGATTGAAGATGTTGTTAATAAATCAAATTCAAAATCTGTTAAAAGAACTTATAAGAAGTATGTAAAGCAGAATAAATATCAGCTCGAAGTTGTTAAATCTCATCGTGAGTTTATTGAGCAATCAAAGAAAGATGTGGAGTCATGGAAGGCTGTTGTCCAAAATAAATTGAATAAGTCATTCAATACAGATCTTTTTAATTGGCAGGGACAAAGAACAATTGGAGAACTTAAGCGTCATCCAAGTGAGTTAATACAACAGACGACAGACTTTATCACACAATCATACTCTCTAAGATTTAAAGATTATACAGAAGAGAATATTAAGGATTTAGTTTTTTATTTATTCTTTTCATTGCTAATTACTTTTTTAATTTTAAAAGGTGGAGACTTTTTAAGAGAGTACTTCTTAAAAGAAGACCACTCGCACAGTGAAATCTCTCGTCTTCGTCCAATTTTAGAAATGCTTTTTGAGTCTAAGAAGACGCTTGCAAATAGTGTATTTTCTTTATTGTTCCTCTGGTCGATTAGTAGCACAAATGCAATAGCAATTAATTTCTTCTTCGGAGTTGCTTTCGCTGTAGGTTTTGTGATCGCCTGGAATACGCTTGGGAAGAAACTTTTAATTCTAATAAGTGAGCAAATTTTTGAAAATGATAATCGACCTAAGGTTTCAGTGCTTGTTGATCTGCAGGTTGTGGTGCTAATTATTATCAAAACACTGAAAGTAAGTTTAACTGCGGAAGATATTTATATTACATTAATTGAGTCAATTCTTACATTCTCAATTTCGGTAAGACTAGTTAAAAATATTTACGCCATGATTTCTGAAAAAGATCGTTCGGTTAAAACATTTACTTTTCTCTCTTTTATTAAATACTCAACCCTTTTATTTGCGGCACTTGTTCTTGTCGGATCATCATTGAGTCTTTTAGGCTTTCTCAATGGAGGAGTGGCGCTACTTGGGTTCACCCTTAGTAATGTCGGTTACATTACACTTGGAGCTTTTGCATACTATGTACTTAACACAAAGGTTGAATCGGCACTTGAGAAGAGAAGAACAAATTTAAGCCGTACAAATTTTTTAAAATTTTTAAAGTCATCAACACCAGCCGTTATCGTTGCAATTATCTTTGTCCTATTTTTTCAGTCGATTTATAGCACACTATTTGTTTTTGGCGATTTCTTTGGGGCCACAATCTTTAAAGTTGGGGAATATCGCTTCACTGTTGATATGCCGGTTAAGATTTTGTTTGCGGTTTACGTGATGAGATTTCTCTATCTCTTTGTCGTTTACGTAATAGAAAGCTTCTTACTATCAGTATTAAAAATAGAGCATAAGTATTTTCCAAATATTGTAACTGTAATTAGATACTCTTGTATCTTAATTTTTGTCTCTGTCCTAGCTTCGCTACTTGGAATGACTTATAAGAATATTGTTATCCTTGCTTCTGCGCTAGGGGTGGGGATCGGATTTGGTTTACAAAATATCGTTAATAACTTTGTCTCTGGGGTCATCTTGATTTTTGAACAACCTATCAGAGTTGGAGATGTTATTGAAGTGAATGAGCAGTTAGCACGTGTAAAGCATATTGGTATTAGAAGTGTTGTTGTTGAAACTCTTGATAACTCTTCTGTTATCATTCCCAACTCAGATATTCTTTCAAATAAATTAACTAACTGGACACTAACTAATAACATTGTTGCTCTAAAATGTAGTGTGGGAGTTGCTTACGGGTCGGATATTGATTTAGTGAGAAAAATACTTCTTCAGTGTGCATATGAAGAGATTGATGTCCTCAATGACCCCGAACCGAACGTTTGGTTTGAGGAATTTGCAGATTCTAGCTTAAACTTTGTTCTAAAGTGCTGGGTAAGTAAGCCTTTTGAGTCTAATCCAATAAGAAGTAGACTCTTAACACACATAGATGCTGCCTTTAGAGAACATAAGATCTCTATTCCATTTCCACAAAGAGATGTACATATTATTAAGGAGAATAGCTTCTCATGAATTTAACAAAAATTTATAGCTTAATTAAAGGACATCGTTTTGACTCTTATCTATCAATATTTGAAAGTGATAATCCAGGCGAGGAGTATTTAAATTTCCTCAATATCGATTTATACCACTTAAATTCACTAAATAAGAAAGTTACATTTCCAAGTAATAAGTTTAACTTCGAAAAAGCAAATGCTCCAGATCAGGATTTTAGAATTTATATTATGGATCACGATGCGAAGTTTGATTACTTCAGCTTTTTCGAATATAAATTTTCTCTTCACGACTTAACTCTTGATGATATTGGTACAGGTATTGGTCAGGCCAAGTATGAAGAGTACGATCACTATACTTTCTTGAGTTCATTTTGCCCTGCTCAGGAGAATGATTCATTTGGTGGTAAAGTTTCACTACTACTATTTAAGAATTTTGCATTTATTATGCTGCCGGCTTCTCTTCGAACAGACATTCCTGACCTCATTACCCTTATTGAAAGTGGAAAAGATGATATTATCGAAAATCCTGTGTTTTTTAATCTTGTCGTTCTCGATTTCTTTAGTCAGGGCTACTTTTCAAGACTTAATAACTTAACTGATCAAAACTCATTTATCGAAGAGGGTATATTTAGAAATAAAAATATCTTTGATGAAATTAGGGCCTTTAGAGAAGCTGTTGTTTTTTATAAGAACAAGGCCATGAGTCTTGCAAGACTAATGGATGTGATGAATCGTGAGATTGGAAAAGATAATACAGATGTTGAAAAAAGATTAAAATCTTTTAAGGATCACTTATCATATGCCGCTGAAGAGTATGGCGTTTTGAAAGGATCTTCAGCTGATATGCTAAATCTCTATTTAGCTTATAACTCAAAGAAAACTAATGATGTGATGAATCTTCTAACATTAGTAACCTCAATTTTTATTCCTCTAAGTTTTATTACTGGACTTTATGGAATGAACTTTGATCCGTCGGTATCACCATTTAATATGCCAGAACTAAAGTGGAAGTACGGTTACTTCTATGTGTTGGGCCTACTTATTTCGATAGCAATTTTAATGATAGCAATATTTATTTACCGTGGTTGGTTAACGGTTAAAAAAGAAGGAAATGAATGAAAATTTGTATTTTATCACAATCAGCAGCACTTGTTTCAACGAGGAGATTAATCGAAGAAGCTGAAGCTCGTGGTCATGAAGTAGAGGTGATTGACCCTCTTCGCTGCTACATGAATATTTCTTCACGTAAGCCTGAAGTGCATTACAAGGGAAGAATTTTGAATGAATTCGATGCTGTTATTCCTCGAATTGGAGCTAGTATCACATTTTATGGTGCTGCTGTTTTAAGACAATTTGAAATGGGAGGAACATATGTTCTAAACTCATCAGTTGCCCTACTTAAGTCTCGCGACAAGCTGAAGTCTCTTCAGCATATGTCAAAATATGATATTGGAATGCCTGTTAGTTGCTTCGCTCACTCGACACAAGCGACAGAGGATCTTATTGATTCTGTTGGAGGAGCTCCTTTAATTATCAAGGTTCTTGAGGGAACACAGGGGAAGGGGGTCGTTTTAGCTGAAAGTAAGAAAGCCGCTGAGTCAGTTATTGATATGCTTCGTGGACTTGATGTGCACTTCCTTGTACAGCAATATATTGCTGAATCCAAAGGTGCAGACGTAAGATGCTTTGTTATTAAGGATAAAGTTGTTGCCACTATGAAGAGGCAAGGTGTTGATGGAGAGTTTAGATCTAACCTTCATTGTGGTGGGGTTGCCGAGAAGACTAAGATATCCCCAGATGAAAGAGCTACGGCAATAAAGGCAGCTAAAGTGATGGGACTTAAAGTTGCTGGAGTTGATCTTATTAGATCAAATAACGGACCTCTTGTTCTGGAAGTGAATTCTAGTCCAGGCCTTGAGGGAATTGAAAAAACAACTGGCAAGAATGTTGCTGGATTAATTATTGAGCATATTGAAAAAGAAGTAGAGCTCAAGAAGGCTGCTGGTGAGAAGAAATAATTTGTTAAAAATAGTATTCCTTTTGTTTCTAGGTTTAAACGCTTTTGGAAAGTGCGAGAAGAAAGAAACGCTTAAAAACTATAATGAGTCCCTCTCTGTTTTAAATGAAAGAGAGGCGGATCTAAAAAGTATTTTGGCGGGGAATACAACAAATATTTCTTCAAGTTTATCAAATGTTTTTGGAGAGTCTGTTGATGAAAGTTCAATGGATACTTTGCTGAAGAAGCTTGAAGATCAACGAATTACAAAATCTATCGTTCCTGTTGAACTCTCTGGGCTTTACTCATGCCTCCTTGAGCTAAATTTAGATAAGGAAGAAAGGATTCTCTATCATTCTTTTGAGAGAATTCTGGATTTAAAGTTCTTACTTCTTACTAAGAATAAGGAACTTGGAAATGCGATTAAAGAGGGAATTATTACACAAGAATCCCTTCCTGAGCTTAAGCATCAACTGATTGAAGAGAATCTTGAGTCCCTAAAGCTAAAGAAAGAAATTGAAACGACTGTGGCAAAAGCAGAAAAAAATGTTCTCGCTGAAAAAAGTCGCGATGTAAAAGAACTTTTAGGTCTTAAGGGAAATCTTGCAAAGCTTAAAATTGAAATTATTAATAAAAGTATTGAGTATAATAATAACCTTGAAGGAAATATCAAGCGCTTTGAACAAACCTCAAAGCAGCTTTCAGTAATTTCTTCGAGTTTTTCAACAATGACTCTTGAAAGCAAAGAGAAGGCTTTTGAAGAAGTTGACGTGATTTGGTCTGACATTATTCGCAATAATTTCTTAAAAATTATTTCTGCTGAAAATGACTTTGATATTCCTTCGGTTGTGGCCCTACCAGCGAAGGTACTCGAAAATAGAAATAGTGATGTCGTTAGTGAGATTATTACTCTTCATGAACAACTAAAGGAATATCGTCTCAAAATTACAAAAGATGTTTCTGAAAAGAAGTCAAATGAGTTAAAAATTCAAAACTCACTTCTCATCCAAGTTAATGCCATAAGAAGTAAAATCTATAGTGAGCTAAGCGCTGGTTACGTACTAAGTAAATTTGTTACTCCCGCTTTTTGGTCAAGTCTTCGAAAAGAATTTGTCGCTTCACCATATCGAGTTGTTTCTTTTTTCTTTGAAAAATATTTATACGTAAGAGAGAAGGTTAATCTTGGGAGTCCTGGCATAAAAATACTTGTTACCGATATTATGACAATAGCATTTCTTATCGGCGTATTATTCTTTATTAACTTTTGTTTTCTACAAGTTTTTAAATTTTTGAATGATATTGTGACTAAGTTGGCTCGAGCGAATCGATCTTCAGCTTTAGTTAATGTTCTTGTTTCTTATTGGTTCAAACTAAAAGACAATCTTACAACAATTTCATGGCTTTTAATTATTTGTCTAATTAAACCAATGGAGAATTTTGTAGACGTTCTTTTTATTGTTGAAATTATCGAGATTATTCTTGTTTCTAAACTTATTAAGGCAGTAGTTGAAATATTTCTTGGAAATATTTCAAGAATTGACTCCCGTAATTTTATTCAGTTTAAAGAAAAATCACATAAGACAACTCAAGGCATTGTGAAAATATTTCTTTTTTACTTTATCTCAATGATCCTTGTGGAAGGGACTCTTGGCCGAGTTTATGTTTACAGTTTAATTAATATCATTGCTCTTGTATCCGCGCTGTATTTACTTGTTGTTGAATCGACAGTTTGGGAAGAGGATTTTCTAAGTTACTTGGAGAAAAATTTCTCAGGTATGATTGTTGATTATGTAGAGAAGTTTTCGGCGATTATTCCGAAAAAAATCCGAGCTGTTTATTTCCTGTTTTTTCTTATTCTTCTTGGTGTTTTTAACTTGTTCATCAAGCTAACAGAAAATTTTGAAGTTTCAAAAAAAATATCTGCTAATCTTTTCAAAAAACAAATTGAGAATATCGAGATAGAGGAAGATCTCGCCGAGATCCCTAACTCTTATAGAGATCTCTTTAGCTTGAATTCGAGTGATTCAACTGCTGATTATGTTATGTCGACATCTGGCATTGAGGACCAAATTATCAAACAGGTCCAGGAGTGGGTTGAAGATCATCGTGATGAACATTCGGCAATCCTTTTTGGAGATAAGGGAGTAGGAAAGACAACTCTTATTCACTATATTGAAAATACTTTAAAAGCAGATGCAGGTGAAATTGAAACTATTTATCTTAAGGTACCTTCTAAAACTACGTCAGTTGAGGGAATTAAAGAGTTTTTAAGGCCTCACTGTGATACTAAAGGCGATGAAAATAATATTGGAGAAGAGATTGATCAGCAAAAAACCAAAAAAGTTATTTTCCTTGACGAGGCCCAGAACGTTTTCTTATCATGCTCTGGCGGCTTCGATTCATATTACTACTTAGTCGATCTTGTTAACTCTTCAAATGATATTTTCTGGATTCTATCATTTAATAAATATAGTTGGATTTATCTTGATAGGGCCTTTGGTCGTAATCAGTTTTTTAGAAATATCTATGAACTTAAAGGCTGGAGTGACTCAAAGATAAAAGAACTTATTATGAAGCGCCATCAAAGTTCGAAATTTAGATTGAGTTATGACTCGTTAATTAGTGCGACACGTTCGGAAGATGAAGTGGATAAGTATGCCTCAATTGAGTCAAAATTTTTTAAGCTTCTATGGGAAGTTTCAAGTGGGAATCCTCGTGCTTCTCTTCATCTTTGGCTTTCGTCTTTATCTCTAAAAAAGGGAAGACTTCTTAATGTTAATATTCCAAAAATTATTGAAACAAAGGGAATCGAAAAGAGTAGTGATGAGTTGCTCTTTGTGCTATCTCATATTTTAAAACATGAGAATTTAAATATTCCAGAGTTACAAAACACGACAAATATCCCGATTGGTCTTGTGAGAAATGCAGTGAAAGTTTGCCTCGAAAGGAATTACCTATTTAGAGATAAAAATGGGCGCTTTATGATTGATATCACAACCCAGTACAATTTGATCAAGTACTTAAGATCAAGGAACTTTATCTATGGAAACTAATACGACCACACTTATTCTCGACTTCTTTAAGCTAGATCGAATTTTCATCTTTGTTTGTGCTGTCGTTGTTATTGTTTTCTTTGTGAAATTTGTTAATTTATGGGCAGAGAAACTGCAAAGGAAATTCACTGGGAAGCGTCTCTTTATTCTTCAGATAACGACTATTTTTTCGTTCGTTGCCTATCTCTTTGGGGTAATGGGAGTTTTCTATATTGTTTTTAAACCAACGAAAGAAGTCATGGTGACTGTTGGTGGTTCTGCTGCTGTTGCTATCGGTTTTGCCTTAAAGGACCTCGTTGGGTCGATTATTGCTGGCTTTATTCTTCTCTTTGATAGACCGTTTCAAGTCGGGGATCGGGTAAGTTTTGCAGACTTTTATGGTGAGATAAAGAGCATCGGACTACGCTCAGTTAGACTACAAACTTTGGATGATAATCTCGTGACGATACCAAATTCAAAATTCCTCTCAGATGTTGTATCCAGTGGAAATAGTGGTGCCTTGGATATGATGATTGTGTGTAGCTTCTATATTTCAATCTTTGAAGATATTCAGAAGGTAAAAAATCTTCTTCACGAGATCGTCATTACAAGTAGATTTGTTTATCTCGAGAAGCCAGTGGCCATTACTTTTGAAGAAGTTGCAATTTCTAATACATTTGCCATAAAGATAAATGTAAAAGCTTACGTAATTGATGTAAAATTTGAAAAGGCATTCTTGTCAGATATCACTTCTCGAGGAAATGATATTCTCATTAAGAATGAGATTAAGAGACCTGTTTAGGAGTAACACCAGTGTTAAACTACGGAATTTGCCGTGACTTTGATTTGTCCGAATCGCAAACCCTTTATTGTGAAATTGGAAGTCTAAGACTTTGGTTAAAAAAAATAAAAAATGAAGTTATCTTGGCCCATTGTCAGTCGGAAGAAGTGGATGAATTTTTCTCTTATTCTGAGGATGAAATCCCTGAAAATGCCAAGCAAACAAGGTGGTCTTGGGAAAGCGACAAGCTTGAAGTTTCTCTAGCTCCAACTCTTCATGATAGGGACCTTGTTTTTAGAGCGATGAAGCCAATTTTTCTTCCATCTAAGGAAAGAGTTGATTTCTATGTTTCTCCGTGTGTGAAACTTAAAATTTCTTTTAATAATAAGTTTATTATTAACTTGCCAATTATTCGTTATTCAGAAACTTGGTTCGGGAAAGATCCGACAATTGGGGATCTTTGCTATGCTGTTAAAACACGTGGAACGGTTGATCCTGATGAGATTATTAAGAAGAAATACCGCTTTGTTTGCCATGTCAGTGTTTATAATGAAGGGGCAACACCTATTTCTATTGATAAGCTTAAAGTTCTCACGGAATATTTAAGACTATATCAAGATGGGGAAGGTTATCTTTATTCTGACTCCCTCGTTATTAGACAATCAGAAGATAGTGTTAAGATTGCAATGTCAAAGCCGCATATTACGGGAAAAAACCTGAAGAAAATCTTTGATGCAAGAACTGCACTGCAAACTATTTTCATGAAAGCATTTTCAGTTCTGTTGGAGCATTAATGAGTCATTTGCATCTTTTAAATCCGAATATTGTTAAAATAATTTACGTTGTCTTACTGATCTTTGGCTCAGTTTTACTTCCGTATATCCTCATGCCATTACTAACTCGGCACAAAACAGAGCATCAGAGAATGCTGATTGAGAAGGTCGTAAGATATCTTCTATTAATCATTTCTTTCTTTATGATCTTAAAGCTCTATGAAATTGACTTAAAAGTTATACTTGGAGCGGCGGGGATATTTTCTGTCGCTATCGGTTTTGCTTCTCAAACTTCAGCGTCAAACTTGATTAGTGGTATTTTCTTGTTATTAGAGAGACCATTTAAGGTTGGTGATACGATCGTTGTTGGAGAGCACCGTGGAATCGTTGTCTCTCTAGACCTTTTGTCAACAAGGCTTAGAACTTTTGATAACCTCATGGTGAGAATACCAAATGAGTCGTTAATGAAGTCTAATCTTACCAATATGACTCATTTTCCAATTCGTCGAATTGACATCAAAATACCTCTGGATTTCGATGTGGAACTTGAAATAGTTGAGAAGGAATTAAATCTTATCGTTGCAGATATTATTGAATGTCTCGATGAGCCAAAGCCTATTTTTCTTGTTGATGGTATGAATGAACACTCAATGATTGTTCAGTTCTCATTTTGGACGAGAATAGAGAATATCATGTCGGTGAAAAAACAAGTCTACAGTCAAATGATTAGAAGACTTAATGCTATTGGAATTAAAATTTCTCTACCAAAGAGAATCTTGGTTAATAATTAATGGAATCATATATTTTACTTGGCCTTGGAGCAAACTTCTGCTTTGCTCTGGCCACGATTATCTTTACTCACTTTTCAAATAAAGTTTCAAGCTCTTGGATGAATTGCGCTAAGGCTTCTATTGCCTGTGTGTGCTTTTTTATTTTTATTTTATCTTTTGAAAAAATGTATGCGATTTCGACATTAGGGATTTCTCTTTTTTTTATCTCTGGTTTTATCGGACTTGGCGTGGGGGACATCTTTTTGTTGAAGTCATTTTCAATATTAGGTCCCGGTCGAACTCTTATGCTCTTTGGATTTCAACCAGTCTTTCTTGGGGCTATGGGGAAACTACTCTTTAACCAAGATATGGAACTTGGAAAAATTATTTCGGTGATTTTCTTTATTTGTTGTCTGATAACATTATCTTTTGAGTCGTTTAGAAAAGACAAGAGTTGGGGAGTGAAGGGAATGGCCATTGCACTTCTTGGAATGAGTTTAGATTCAATTGGTGTTCTTTTAACTCGTCATGCTTTTGATATTTCCCCAGGACTTTCGGCTATGCAGGGGAATCTCTATCGCTGCCTTGGAGCAATTTCGGTTTTTGTTATCATGAGTTTCTTTCGCCCTTTAAACTTCTTTTCAACCTTTAAGTCTTTCACGGCAAAAGAGAAGGGCTTTACAATCTTTGGAAGTATCCTTGGAACTTTTCTGTCTTTATCACTTTATCTTCGTGCTCTCCAAACAGCTCACTTAGGAACTCTCTCGGGGATCAATATTACAGGAACACTTTTTTCATCACTTTTTGAGTCAATTTTCTTAAAGAGAAAACCAACAATATCACTATTTATTGCTCTTGGATTTTTTATCTGTGGAATGTGGTCGTTAATTAGCTTTTAACGATCTGTTCATAACTTGCCTTGACGCTAAATTCTGCCTCAAGGCTTCGCATTAGTGAAAATAGGCCAATTACTTTTCTATCAATGAAGACAAATTGGTGTGGAACTTTCTTGGCTTTAATAGTCGCTTGAAGTTTCATTCCTAAATCAAACAATCGATCGGGAAGATTTGTTTTGGCCCAATTATAGGATTCTTCTCGCACAGGATCTGTGGCTATTGTTACATACTGCCAAAGTAGATCCTCATCATATTCCATTTTGTTTTCAGTGTAGCTAAAAAAGTCTCGCATGGATTTTAAAAATAATTCCTTATTTTCTGCGACACTGTACTTCAGAAAATTTTGATAGAATTTAATGTCTTCTTTCGAGTACTCAACACATGCTCCAAAATCTATTAACCCTAGAGTCTTACTTTCATCATCGATAAGATAATTTCCGCCATGAGCATCTGTTTGTACGAGATTGAAGTTAAATATTTCGTGTAGAAATATTTCAAATAACTTTTGTGCAATATTATTTTTAAATTTTTGATCAGATGAAGTCTTTACGAATTGATCGAGAGTGACCCCTTCAATTTTACTTAAAACAATGACTTCCTCTGTAGATAGTTCTACATTCACTATAGGAGTATTGATCTCGTGAAGGTCGTACTTGTTAAGATTTTCACGGTACGCCTTTATCATTCTCGCTTCATTGTGATAATCGGTTTCAAGTTCAAGGTTTTTTCTAACTTCGTCAAAGACACTATCGAAGTTCATCCCTTTTGGTAGAACTTTAGCCGTTTTAAAAAATAATTTTAGAAAAAAGATGTCGGTATCGATGGCCTTCTTAATTCCTTTGTATTGAATCTTGACGGCATATTCATTGCCAAGACTATCTTTGGCAAGATGGACTTGGCCAATAGAGGCTGCCGCGAGGGGAGTCTTCTCAAATGTTAGCTCATTTAATGTTCGCGCAGGAATTGTCGACTTGATAATATCGAAATCTATGTAGTGAGATTGCGAGCGAAGAGCTTCAAGAAAAACATTAAGTTCTTTTGGCAGGTAGTACTCGCCATATAAGGAGAGGAGTTGACCAGCTTTCATGATAGAGCCTTTATATAGTGAAAGCTCTTCTGTAAATTTCGCAGGGTCTTTTCCAATAATCGTTTTTAAAATCTCTGTTGGGTTTTGTGAATTTTTTAAGATGCCCATTCCTGATTTAAGAGCGAGCTTTAAAAGTCCTGAGTTTCTTGAAACGAAACTATTTTTTATTTTACTAAGTTTTTTCATTTCCAAAAGTCTACGTGGTAGTCAAAGCGACACTGCTTCTTCACAAGTTGGAGATAGCTATGAACCTTTTCGCTAAACTGGTACTCTGGAAAGATATACATTCCCCAAAGGTGTGATGCGATCATAATATCAGCAACAGTTAAGATATCACTTCGATAAAAACTAGACACTCTTTCTTCAAGTGTTTTCAATGTTTCATTCAGCGAATCAATAAATTGTTCTTTGTTTTTGATCAGATTTTTAAATGGCCCACGCTTAACTTCTTTCTTTTCTTGAAAGTACTTTCTACTCTCTGTCGTGAATTCAGGTGTCCAAATCCAGTAAGGCATACAGAGAGAGTGAACATCGCTTCCAATTTTAGAAAGTAAGTCTTCTATTTCTGCTTCGTGATTCTTATAAAGATCAAAGCTAATGAGAGCTTTAGAATCAAGCTTCTTGATGATATCAAGACTCTCATTCATCGCTGCTTCATTATCAAACTCCATAATTGGAAGCATCTTCTTCCCTGTGAGATCAATTGGGGTTTTCTCGTCATTATATTGTGTGACTATTGATTCATACGGCATATCGAGAAAACCTAAGGCCATTCTGACGCGTACGCAAAAAGGACAATGAACGTAGTGATATAATTTCATACTTTTCCTCAAGAACTGCTCCACTTAAATGGGGATAAAATATCTAGATCCTTTATAGATTTAGTAAAGATATATGGATTTTTTTGGGCAGCCAACTTTTTTTGGTCTAGATATATAATATTATTATATAAATTGTTACTTCATCCCCATTATACTGGAGCAGTTATATGCTTGCAAAATGACGCACTGGTTTGTTTTGGTGCAACGTGACTTATAGTGGAGGTAAGTGGTCTAATTTTAAGATAATTTTATAGGAGTATTTCCCTTGTCACTTTCAATGATTACAAAAGATCGCCGATTTTGGCCGCTATTTTGGACACAATTTCTTGGCGCAGCAAATGATAATTTTTTTAAAAATGCCCTTGTGATGATGATCACATATAATAGCGTTCACTTGATGGGGATGAACTCCGCGGCACTCGTTGCACTTGCTGGTGGGATTTTTATTCTTCCTTATGTGACCTTTTCAGCAACAGCAGGGCAGATTGCTGACCACTATGATAAGGCCCAAGTTATTCGTGTGACTAAGATTACTGAGCTCGTGATTATGTTGATCGCTGCAGTTGGGTTTTTCTTAAGTAGTTATGGTCTGCTGCTTGTGGTTCTCTTTTTAATGGGGGCGCAATCGTCATTTTTCTCTCCTGTGAAGTTTGGGATGCTCCCAGAAATTTTAAATGAAGATGAGCTGACTTTAGGTAATGCCTATATTGGTGGTGGAACTTTCTTAGCAATTCTAATTGGGACGATTCTTGGAGGTTTAAGTGCAAGCTTACCAGGAGCAAATATTATTACTTCAATAGGAGTGGTTGTTGTTGCGGCCCTTGGGATTTGGTCGGCGTGGTATCAGCGTGATCTTGGTGATAATCATGATGGCGTAAAGATTGATTATACTTTTGTAAAGCCAACATTTGAGATTATTAAACGTTCTTTTCAAGAAAAGAAAACACTTAAGGCCATTATTGGTATTTCATGGTTCTGGCTTTTTGGAGCGGCTCTTTTATCAATACTTCCAGCCCTTTGTAAGGAACTCTTCCAAGGGTCTGAGACAGTGGGAACGATGTTCATGTCGACGTTTACAATTGGAATGGGACTTGGATCAATCGTTTGTAATAAGCTTTCTGGAAAGAGAGTCGAAGTGGGGATGGTTCCGCTGGCAGCTGTTGGGATGAGTTTGTTTCTTCTCGATCTGTTTTGGGTCTGCACGAATTGGAATTATCACACGCTTGAACTTTTATCGATTCCAGACTTCTTTAAATTAGATGGTTCTGTAAGAGCGATCTTTGACTTAACGATGGTAACAATTTTTGGTGGGATGTTTATCATTCCTCAACAGGCTTATATGCAAAGAAATTCAGACCCTGAGTATCTTGCAAGAACAATTGCAGCGAATAATATTTGGAACTCTGTGGGAATGGTTGTGGCGGCCGTGACCCTGATGGTACTTCACTCATTTAAAATTTCTCTGCCACATATTGTAGGATTGATTGCTTTAGCTAACTTGCTATTTGCTTATGTTCTTTATCGCTTTTATACAGAGGAAATGTGGCGCTTCATTGCAATGGGCTTGACTAAGCTTATGTATAACTTAAAGGTCGAAGGGGAGAATATCATTCCAACGAAGGGACCTGTTATTATCGCTTCAAATCATGTGACATTTGTGGACTGGCTTTTTATTATGGCCATTTCGCCGAGACCTCTTAGATGGGTGATTGATCATATTTACTATAATATCCCTGGGCTTAAGATTTTATTTAAGCATGCAAAGCTCATCCCTGTGGCTACGAAGAAAGAAAATCCAGAGATTCTTGAAAAGTCTTTTAAGACGATGTTTGAGGCCCTTGATAACGGTGAGATTCTAGGATTATTCCCAGAAGGCTTTTTAACTCGAGATGGAAAACTTAGAAAGTTTCAACCAGGAATTAAAAAGATAGTTGATCAAACGCAGGCCGAAGTTATACCTATTGTTATTAGTGGGGCGTGGGGAAGTTTCTTTTCTCATGAAGGGCCAGGAGTATTTAAAGGATTAAATATTTTCAGACGTAGGACAATTACACTTAAGATTTTACCAAAGATGCCTGCGGATAATTTTTGTTTTAAAGATTTAGAAGGCCAGATTGCGAAGAACTATTGTGACTTTCCAAGGACGATAGAGGATGGAGCTGATTTTGCAAAGTAAGCCAAAGGCCATAATTGTTGATCTTGATGGAACACTTTGTGACTTAAGTCATCGAGTGCACTTTGTTGAGAATCCAAAAAACGGCGTAAAAGATTGGGAGTCATTTTTCTTAGGAATTAGTGAGGATCAAATTAATTTGTGGTGCCAAGAGGTGATTGAGGCATTTTTAGATCGTGGTTATGAAATTTTATTTGTAACTGGTCGAGAAGAAAGTTATCGAAAAATTACAACTGATTGGCTAGAAAAATATAAGGTTAGATATCAAAAGCTTTTTATGCGTGAACACGGCGATAGACGTGAAGATAGTGATGTCAAAGTTGATATTTATCAAAAAGAGATAGAAAATAAGTATGAAACACTCTTCGTTTTGGATGATCGTAAGAGTGTTGTTAAGGCCTGGAGAGATTTAGGTCTTGTCTGCTTACAATGTGATGAAGGTGACTTTTAGGAGATTTTGTGTCGAATTATTACAAAGCAAAAGTTAGGCTTGAAGGATCTAGACTTACTTTTGAAATTAATGAAGAGATGGAATACATGAATGCTAAAGAATTTGCAGAGAAATCTGTTAAGAGTTGGCTTGAGTGTCACGGGGATGATGTGATGGTTGAGGACTCAATTCTTGTAAAGTATTCTGATCAAATTTTTGAAATGAGTAGAGAGAGTTTGAGAAGCTTAAATAGCAAAAATCAAAATTAGAGAAAAGATCAGCCAACTTGTAATATTAATCCATAACCCATGACTCATAAGTGACTTCTTACTAATGAGGTTGGTCCCAAATACAATCGCATTTGGTGGTGTCGCCACTGGAAGCATAAAAGCACTATTGCATGCTAGTGCAAAAAGAACTGCTACGATCATCGTATTCACACCTTGGGTTTCCCCAAGTGCAATCATAATTGGAATTAGAATATTTGCTGAGGCCGTATTTGAGGCTAGCTCGGTAAAGAAAATTGTAAATAAAATAAGAAACGATAAGATAAAGAAGACACTCATATTTCCAGCTGCGGAAGTAATCGTGTCGGCCATAATTTGAGCAAGACCTGTGTTAAAAAGAATCTTTCCAAGGGAAAGACCAGCTCCAAAAAGTAGTAGTGAAGGCCAGTCAATTTGAGAAACGTGATCAGACGTTAAAATTTTGTCTGCACTATTAATTGGAAAGAGAAATAGTGTTGAAGCGAAGAATAAACCTACTACTGCAGCAGATATATTACTGTTTAAAAAATGATGTAATGGAGTACCGGCCGAAGTGAAGAGTCCAATCACACTTGGACTTATCCAAAAAAAGACAGTGAGAATAAATATCGCAACAACATACTTCTGTGCTGTTGAAAATAATCTATAATCAACGATAGTTTTCTTTTCTGTCTCCTGAAGCTTATTTTCAAGTTGGTCAGGGAGAAGCTTGATACATTGGTAATAGACGATAGCAAAAAGTAGTATCGAAATTGGAGCAGTAATAAGCATCCAACCTAGAAATGAGATATTTGTTCCAGTCAGGTTACTTAGAAATCCGATAGCAATAATATTTGGAGGTGAACCAATCGGTGTAATATTACCTCCAATCGTCGCACTATAAGCAAGGGAGATCAAAAGTACTTCTGAGAACTTACTATCTTTAATTCCAAAATTGACTTCAAGCCTTTTTAGTAGTCCTATTCCTAAAGGAAGGAGCATTGCGACAGCTGCGGTGTTTGAAATCCACATTGAAAGTACAGAGCATAAAAGTAGAAATAAAAAGACTGTTCGTTTGGCGCTTTTTCGCGCCCAGGATATATTAAGTGTAAAAGAAGCCAGAGTCTCATCAAGGCCAGTGATCTCTAGGGCCTTGGCCAGTAAGAATCCCCCGAGAAAGAGGAAGATTATCGGACTCGCAAACGGCGCGAAGGCATCGTTAACATTTGTAATTCCAAAAATGACACTGAGACAGACACCAAGAATTCCTGGAATAAATAGAGGCAGGTCTGTGAGAAGCCAAAGAGATATTACAAAAGAAAAAATTGCGAGGAAAATTTTTTGTGAAATGAGAAGATCAATAGGTGCAAAGGCGAGAACCAAAAAAATTATCGGCGCAATCATGTACGATAAAATTTTTAAGGTTCTCTTTTGTGCCATTGCTATCGTCTAACTTATTTTAAAACTTCAACAATCGCTGAAGAGTCCATTTTATGAAGTTTATAAAGCTCTTTTGCTTGGTAAGCAGACTGGCCAAAATGTCCATGGTTACCAAGTGAGGTTACACTAAACTCAGCTCCGGCAAGCTTTAGGGCATGCACAAGCATTGAACCTGCACCACCAGTTACTTGGTGATCTTCAACCGTCACAAGTTTTCCACCATTCTTCTTAAGTTGATTGATAACTGTTTCTGTATCAAAACGGTTAATAAATGGAGTATTGATAACTGTGATCTTCTTTCCTTTTGTTGCAAGCTCATCTGCTGCAGCAAGTGCTTCTTGAACAAGTGGACCACTTGTAACAACAACACCATCAGTTCCTTCTCTTAGAACTTGTGCTTTCCCCCAAGTGAAATCTGTGGAATCTGTATAGCTAATTGGGTGCTTTTCTCTTCCAAAGAAGAAGATTGTTGTCTCTGGAGTTATTCCATCTTTAACAGCTTCTTCGTATCTCTTTACTGCTTGGTACATATAACTTTCAGCTTCTGCTTTACAAGAAAGAGAGATGACAACTGTGTTTGGAATTCCACTAACTGCGGAGAAGTAAGTTGTTGCTTGATGAGAAGCACCGTCAGCAGCATCTTGGAAACCCGAGTGAGAGAAAAGACAAATTACTGGTCCACCCGAAAGTTGTGACATAATCAGTGGAAGATTACCTTTTGTAACTCCAAATTGTGCGAATGTATCAACAACTGGAATGAATCCGGCTTTTGCTAGACCAACTGCTGCTGAAACCATATTACTTTCTGCGATTCCAACATCAATGAAGTTATTTGGAAATGCTTTTTGGAAATCTTTAATACCTGTTGAACCTTGAAGGTCAGCAGAGACAGAGAAGATTGGAAGTCCTTCTTCGCAAGCTTTAATAAGAGCATTGGCAACACCTGTTTGAACTTTGTCAGATGGTGCTGAGCTTGAAGAAGACTTTTTCTCTGGTTTACTTGCTAGGATTTCATTTGCCCAGTCAAGGAAGTAAGAAGGAGCTTCTCCTTGGAAGATTTCAGAGATAAATCCTGGAAGTTTGTCATCGTAAGCTCCAAGTGGATAACCGTGTCCACCAGAAGCACTTTCTTCAGTCGATTTAACACCGTAACCTTTGATTGTTTTAATCACAAGGGCCACTGGTTTATTAGCATTAGCTTTTGATTTGGCAATAGAGTCCTCAATTGCGTGGTAAACTTTTTGAAGGTCGTGACCTTCTTCAAGATTGATAACATTCCATCCTTGATCTTTTAAAGATGCAAATGTTAGTCCCATATCAAAACTGTCGTCAGAAATTCTTCCACCTAGTTTTGTATTATTGTCAGAGATGATCATGACAAATGGATTCATTTTTCCTTTTGCTGCAAGACCAGGAATCGCTGCCATAGCTTCTTTAGCTTCTCCTTCCATACATGCACCATCAGAGATAACACAAATTGTAGCTCTCTCACTACCTGATAACTTGTCACCCATTGCAAGACCTTGTGCTTGTGGAAGACCAGATCCCAAAGGACCATTAGAAATGAATACACCTTCTGGGTTTAGGTGAGCTTCTCCGTGACCAGTAAGCTTTGATTCGATTGATCTGAATTTTCTTAGATCATCAAAAGTTAATCCATCAAATCCAAGATTTGCTCTAACAGCGTAGATACCGTTTTCAGCGTGTCCCGCATCGTTTACGAAATTATAATTTTCATGCCACTCTTTTCCGTTTGATATTGAAGAGAACATAATTTGGTGAAGAGCAGAACTCATTTCTGCATAGGCCGCAGGCCCACCCCAGTGAGCAGCAGCTCCACCGATAACAGCATGTTGATCCATTAGTGCGACAAGTGCTCTTGTTACCTTTGGGTCTCCAAGTTTTACTGTCTCTCCAGCAAGGTTTTTTACTTCAACAGAATACTTAGGTTCTGTTGTTGGGGCGCTTGCTAATTTGTTTTTTACACTTAACGGCTTAAGCTTTACTGTCATGGTTATCTCCTAATTATTTAAACAACTTAGCGTATCTTATGAATCCTCAATCGTCTAGAAAAACAGGCATGAAGAAATAATATTGGCAGTCAAATTATGAGAAAATCTTAACTCTTTAATTATAAGTACTTATAATATGGCTAAAGTAAAAAAGTTTAAGGAAATAGTCGGTTTTTCCGATATACTTTGAAAGAATTTAACTGAATCACGGGGGTTAAAAATGTGCGATGCGTGTCAAGCTAAGGGAGTGAATTGGTCACTATCTAATGGGCCTGGGCGATCACATTTAGAGAGAGCGAAGCTGTATAGTGCATTTGAGGGTCGTGAGGTCAATATCAAGCTTTGCTACCTTTGTTCAATTAACCTCTTCGTTGCTGGAGAGAGAAAATTTTTGACAGAAAATAAGAAGTTGAATGTCGAACTTAAGCAACAGTACGCTGGAAGTGACTTTGATTTTTAAGTGCTTTTAATTGACCCGCCGTTCTTAATATAGATACAATAACCACTGATTTTATCGGTGGTTTTTTTATGCAAAATTTTCTGAGTACAAGCTCATTCATCGCCAATTCGTGGGTTCAAGGGAACACCACAGAAATTTTAGAAGTTAAAGATAAATATAATCAAAATACACTTAGCGAGATCACCCTTCTAAGTTCATCGCAAATTGAGTTTGCCATCGAGCAGGCCGAAATTGCTTTTGAAGAAATGAAGAAGTGGGATCAGGGAAAAAGAAGTGATCATCTCTTTAAACTCGCAAGTCTGCTTGAAGAGAATAAAGAAACTTTTGCAAGTCTTATCTGTGCAGAAGCAGGGAAGCCGATTGCCTATGCTAAAGCAGAAGTTGAAAGAAGTATCTTTACCCTAAAAGTTTCAGCTGAAGAAGCCAGACGAATTTGTGGTGAAGTCATTCCATTAAACTTCAATCATGGTAGTGGACTAGAGGGATATACAAAGAGATTTCCACTTGGTGTTATTGCTTGTATCTCACCGTTTAATTTCCCACTTAATCTCGCACTTCATAAAATTGGACCGGCCTTAGCCGCTGGAAATACGGTTGTTTTAAAGCCTTCACCATATGCTCCTTTAACAGTTCTCGCCCTTGCATCTCTTGCAAAGCAAGCGGGCTTTGTTGCTGGTGCTCTTAACGTCGTTATTTGTGATAACGATGTAGCTTCTCAGTTAGTTTCAGATGAAAGAGTGAAGATGATTTCTTTTACTGGTTCACCTGCAATTGGGTGGATGTTAAAAGAGAAGGCAAAGAAGAAGAAAATTACTCTAGAGCTTGGTGGCAACGCTTCAGTGATTGTTGATACAAGTGCAGATATTGAAGATGCGTGTAAGAAAATTGTTCAAGGAGCGTTTCTATATTCCGGACAAATTTGTATTTCTACACAAAGAGTTTACGTAGATTCAACTATTTATGAAGAATTTATTGAAACACTACTTGCACTCACTGAAGAAGTGGTATGTGGTGACCCAAATGACGTTTCAACCATTGTTGGACCTGTTATTGATGAAATGCACTTGAATAGAATTCACCGCTGGGTGAAGGAAGCCGTGAGCGATGGAGCACAAGTTCTAAGCGGTGGGCATATTCTCGATGAAGAGCATAATATTTACGCACCAACTATCCTAACTGACACAACACCTGATATGAAAGTAGTGAAAGAAGAGATTTTCGGACCAGTCGTGATTGTTGAAAGAACTGATTACTTCGATGAGGCAATAGAGCTTGTTAATGATAGTAAGTTTGGTCTTCAGGCAGGGCTTTTTACGAATCAGTTAGATCAAATGAAGTATGCATTTAATAAAATTGAAGTTGGTGGTCTCATTGTGAATAACGTTCCAGGTTTTAGAATCGATTCGATGCCATACGGTGGGATTAAAGATTCTGGACTTGGAAGAGAAGGAATTCGCTACGCAATTGAAGATATGACTGAACCGAGGCTATTAGTTTTTTAAATTTTTGGGGAGAGAGATGAAAATACTAATTACGTTTTTAATGGCCATCACTTGTATGGCCCAGATAACACCGGACTGGTCACGTGATGTGACTCTTGGCCCAGGTGAGAATAGGGCAAATATTTATGGGCTTTCAAAAGCTGAGCTCGAGGAAATTAAAAATGAGGGATATAAGCATGCCCTTGTTTATCCCGTGACTGTTAGTGGACTCTTCATTCCATACGACCCAATGGTTAACTTTTTTAAAAGTCAAAATAGCGACCTTATGAAATTCATTCTTAAGCTTGTTGGCCAGGAATATGCTGACATTACAAGCGAGGAAGGGCTTTATCAGTGGTTGGGACTTAATAAGTATAACGATGAAAATGCTACTGGTATTTATCGCATACCTTATCCAAATGGTGAAAAACCTGATTATTATATGGGTGCTAGTATCGTTGATACAAAATGGGGAAAAGGTCTAACATTTAGTTGTGCCACATGCCACTCTGCTAATCTTTTTGGAACAACAGTGATGGGTCTTACTAATAAGACAGTTAAGGCGAATCGACTTTTCCATATGGCCAAGAAATTTGTTCCACTTATTCCTAACAAGATGTTTCAACGTGTGACTGGTGCGACTGATGAAGAAGTTGAGATGATGAAACGTACTAAAAAGAACCTGAAGGCGGTAGGGGTTACAAATCCACAAGTCTTAGGACTTGATACTTCTCTTCCTCAAGTGGCCCTTTCTCTGGCCCGTCGAAATACTGATGAGTACGCAACAAAAAATCCTTTTTTTGAAGTCTTTCCAAGAGCAAATGAACTTGAAACTAAAATTTCAGATTCTAAACCAGCTGTTTGGTGGAATTTAAAGTATAAGACTCGTTGGTTGTCTGATGGATCAATCGTTGCGGGAAATCCAATTTTTACAAATTTTCTTTGGAATGATCTTGGTCGTGGTACGGATTTAAAAGAGCTAGAAAAATGGATGCAAGAGAATCAAAAAACAGTTAAGCAGTTAACTGCTGCTGCTTTTGCAACAGAGGCTCCACTTTGGACTGATTTTTTTGATGTCTCAACAATTGATATTAATGCAGCGAAAAGAGGTGAGGTTCACTTCAATAATAGTTGTAAGAAGTGTCATGGAGTATATGAAAAGGGATGGTCATTATCAAATGCAAATGAATTACCATCGATTGAGGTGATTAAAACCGTAAAGGTCATTTACCATGATAAAACTCCAGTCAAAAATGTCGGGACAGATCCAGGTCGCTATGAAGGAACAAAAGCATTTGCAAGCTCACTTAACGAATTAAAAATATCAAAGTGGATGAAGACTGTTGTTGAACCACAAGAAGGGTATGTTCCACCACCTCTGGTTGGAATTTGGTCACGTTATCCATATCTCCATAATAATGCGATACCTACTCTCTGTGATCTAATGACGCCGCCAGAGAAGAGAACTAAGACTTTCTATCAAATCCCTGCAGAAAGGAAGGATCAGGATTTTGATAGTGAGTGCGTAGGATTTCCAGTTGGAAAGAATATTCCAGATGATCGTAAGAAGAAAGAAGCTTTCTTTGATACGAGAAAAGAAGGTTTAAGTAATAAAGGACACTATAAAATGTTCCTAACTGAAGATGGTCAAGAAAAATTTAGCGCTTCAGAGAAGAAAGATCTTCTTATGTATTTAAAAACTTTATAAGAAAGGATTTGTCTTGTTTTATCTCGAGCGTCCAATTGCCCACCGTGGCCTACATGATGAGCAATGTCCTGAGAATTCTCTTGGGGCTTTTGCTAAGGCCCTTGAGAAGGGTTACGCTATTGAACTTGATGTGCATCTCTCAAAGGACCAGGCCGTTGTTGTTTTCCATGATGAAAGCTTAGAGAGAATGACGGGAAGCGGGGGAGAGGTTTCACAATATGTTTTACAAAGTTTGAAGAACCTTCACCTTGGAGAAACAGAAGAAAGAATACCGACGCTTAAGGAAGTGTTAGACTTTGTAGATGGTCGTGTCCCTGTTGTTATTGAAATCAAATGTAATAAGCATGATGGTGTAATTGAGTCTGAAGTCATGAAGCTCCTGGTTCATTATGAAGGGGAGTACACTATCCAATCATTTAATCCTTATACTTTGAAGTGGATTCGTGAGCATTATCCTCAAGTTGTTCTTGGACTTCTTGTGACGAATGACTTTAGTGGAACGAAGCTGAAATTTTACGAGAAGTTCGTTCTTCGCTATATGTCTTTTTTACCGGTAATTCGACCGGATTATATCGGACTTGATTACGAAAGCTTCTCTCTCATTCAATACTTTATAATTAAAAAGTTAACTCTCGCTAAAATTATTTTTTGGACGATTGCAGATGAACAAACTTATCTTGAGTGTCGTGAGCTATGTGATAATATAATTTTTGAAAAGTTTACCCCTATGGAGATTGAGTGAAAAAGAATTTATTGATTATTGCCATCATTACAATTATCGCAGTTGGCGGAATTTTACTTTTTGTAAAGAAAGGCGAGAATGTGGAGGATATCTCTAAGCATTTTAAACTCGATACTAACTCCGTCATAACTGGCCAGGACAAGACATTTGAAACAACTGATGAACAAAGAGTTATTGAGGCTTCTAAGCTAAATTCAGATGTAGAAGTTGAAGAGCAAATGGAGAAGTGGGACGAGCAGTATGATCAACTCGAAAAAGAGTGGAAGAATCTTGTTCTCAATCTCTTTACTGTTGAGCTTAATCTAGAGCAAGCAGCTTATGAGGATTATCTGCTCATGAAAGAAGGATTATCAAAAGATAAACTTCGCGCCTTTGAGGCATTTCATGCTGAAATGGAAAAAAAATATGGTGATAACTATACATATAATCCTTCAGATGAAGAAATTCAGTTTGAAAAAGATATTCAACAAAAATATGACGAACTATTAAAGAGTAAACTAGGAGAAGGGAACTTTATCAAGTACCTTGAACTTCGTGATAACTTCAATCAATCCCTCATGGAAAAACAAGATCCAAATGAGGGTGTGATTTTGATGGATTTTTAATGAAGAAGTGGGAAAGGTCAGAGTTAAAAGAAGTTCTTCGCGCTGCTGTTTTTAGATATTTAAAAACAGAAGTGACAAATCCACGAAACGGAGAAAAGGCTAATTTTGATATCATTCAGTGTGCGAACTGGGTAAATGTCGTGGCCCTAGATATCAATGAAAATGTTATTTTAGTAAAACAGTATCGTGCAGGCTCTGATGAAATAACTCTTGAAACTGCTGCCGGTGCAATTGAAAAGGGTGAGGATCCCCTTGATGCTGCTAAAAGAGAGCTAGAAGAAGAGACTGGTTACCAGAGTGATGACTGGACTTCTTTAGGGCATGTAGATGTAAACCCTGCCTTTATGACAAACCAGTGCTACTTCTACTTGGCGAAAAATTGTACTCCAACAGGAAAGACAAATTTTGATCTGATGGAAGAAGTTGAAGTTGAGGTTTTCTCAAAAGAGAAGACGCTTACTATGATAAAAGAAGGAGTGATTTCTCACTCCTTAAGTTCTTTAGCTCTTTTTAGATTCTTTGCGCTTTGAAGTCGGGCGTTTAATCGGACGTTTTGACGGCTTCTTTGCTTGTTGTAGAATAAACCAGTCTTCAGATTCAATTGGGTGAAAATAGTCGGCTTCGTCGATGAGCATTGTTGAAGTCGTCTTTGGAACGGCCGCAATTTCAACGCGAACACCTTCAGACTTCAAGTGATTAACAAGATCGATATAATCTGAATCCCCAGACATGATAATGATAGTATCAACTTTACTTGCCAGCTGAGTGGCCTTAATAGTAAGTGGAATATCTGCACTCTTGTGACATGGCATAACTGAACCGTAGTAGTTGTTATGTAGTCTTTCTGTTAATTTTGAAGAAATATTCTTCCCTTCACGGAAGTAAATAAGTCTGTTGAGACCACGACCATCAAGAAGCTTTGGAATAAGCTTGTCAAAGTTGATCATAGCACTTTGATTGTTTGTAATACCATGGATACTTCTTTCGATATTGTTGCCATCGATTAGAATAGCAACGGTTTGATTGATTAAAACACCTGTCATAATTTCCTTTTTATTAGAAACTTAGAAAGTTCTTAGTGTCCTCATACATCGCTGCAATACTATCTAGGATGGCCTCTACCTCTTCGCCTGTCTTTTGTGCGAGTGCATCAGCATAAGCATCCATCATGAAACCTAATTGAGATAAACTATCTGTTTCAGTTTTTGATGGGTCTATTTCACCTGCTTCATCTTCGTTATATTCTACTTTCTCATTTTGAGAGTTTACTAAGTAGAAAAGAAGAGCACTAATATTTAGTCTTGTTGCCTTGATTTTCTTAAAGTGTATCTTAAAGATTTTATCAAGGGACCAAACAGTTAGTGGTGCTGGTGCCTTCATGTATTTAACCATGTAAAAGAAAACTGTTCTTGCAAGTTTCTTGTTTTTTCCCTTAAGGTTAGCAAGCATGATGATTGCATTCTCGTAAACACCTAGGGATTTCTTTAATTCGTTAAAGTCTAGTTTATTATCATATGAACTATCAAATCTAATAAACGTTGACTCAATATTTAACATTGCCCCAAGAACTAGAGTGAAATCTCTAATTTCCCATGGGATATTTAAATCTGGTACATCTCTTGCGAAACCTTCGACACCTTTGATGTATTCTACAGCTTCTCTCTTTGATACAGAGTCTTTGTATTTCTTAAGTCTTGGGAAGTATTTTCCAAGGTTAAGGTCAGTAAATAGAGTGTCAAAGAACTGGTTTCTAACACATTCAGTGTTAACTTTTGCACCACCGTCAGCTGTGTAGTTAACTTCACACTTTGTCTTAAATACATCGATCATATTTGAACCAAGCTTCGCAGAAGAGAAAATTAGTTCAACAAATTCTGATGCTTCATTTAAGTTAATAAATAAGTCACCATTAGATCTACTTTGGAATAAATCAGAAAGAAGAAGAATGTTTTGTCCAAAACTTTCAAAGTTTGTTGTCCAAAGTCCAATTTCTTCAAGCACTGATTTTATACCGACAAGAAGATCTTGAAGTTGATTAACCGCTAAACCTTTCGCTGCTGTTGGATCTCCAGTATAGCCTTCGTCTCCATAACCAGTCAGGGCATATGGAAGTACTGTTCTCATAAGAACAAGAGAAGTGAATCCAATCTTGTTTCTAATGATCTCTCTTTGATAGAAAGCGTAGTTTTCACTATCTCTGAAGTATCTATTGTTCTTTGCGACATCAGTGAATGCAGCCTTAAACCTAATAATAAGGTTTGAGTCAATTAGGTCATATTCTGCAAGGTTTGGGTAGAATCCAATTGTTACAGGTTTTGTGCTTAATAGGTCATTTTCAAAATAATCGTAAGTTACTTCTGCAAAGTATAGGGCAGAGATTGCTTCATCAGCAACATCAAGTAACTTACTTATAATTTTGTTATTTACAGCAAGGTCGATGTCTGGAGCGTTAGCTGGATCATCTTGAGAGCAGATAAATTTTCCTGCATTTTTTGGGTCTGGCTGACATGGTGCTGGGTATGAAAGCTCTGACCTAGGAACTGGTGCTAGAATTCTCTCTGAGAAGTCAATAATTGTGCGCTTAAAGTTACTAACTGTAATTAGATCTTCTTCATCTTTTGGTGAGTCTGAATTTTTGTTAATAGATCTGATTAGCTTATCAGCAAAAAGAAGTCCGTCTTTAAGATTGAAGTATACCTTGTCCTCTGCTGCTTTTGGCAGGATACTTCTGATATTTCTTAAGTTTGAGATAATAAACTTATAAAGTGACTTGTTTGGTTTGATCTCGTTAAACTTATTGAAAGTCAGATCAAATAGAGAGTCTGCAATTTTTGCACCATTTGTTGCAAGGTAAAGGAACTCAGTTCTCTTGATGATTGTATTCTCTCCACCAACAATAAGTGACTTAAAGTTAGTTGCCAGCTTAAACAGTTCTACATCGATATCAAAGATTGCTTTTGAATCCCTTAATTCATCGATAAGTTCATAAATTTTAATGTCATTCATTAAGAAGGTTGGATTTTCAAGGTACTTCTTCATGTCTGCTGTGATTTTTGCAAACTCTTGCTTGTACTTTAATTTGGCAATGCCAAGATCTTCTTTACCTTCGTTTACTTTTTGCTTTAATTCTTCATGGAATTTTGTGAAAACCATTGCCTTAAATGCAAGTGCTGCAAGATTTACAGTTGATTTTACTTCATTAAGATTTAAGTATTCCTTGTCTGTACCAAGAATATTGATTTTAAGGTTCTTAGCTAAGGCCTTAAGTGCAGTTCCTTTTTCCTTATCTTCATCAGTGTCTTTAAAGAACTGATCGATGATAATATCAATGTCTGCCATCGTGATAACATTTTCAACTTCAGTATTATCTAAGAGTAGCGCAGATAGTTGATTAACTTGTCTTTCAAAGAATACAAATTTCGCTTTGTCTGAAAGGTCGAAGTAGTCTTCAGCAAGGTATTGAAGATCAAAATAAAGTTTTGCGAAATCTTCAGCTCTTTCAAGTGCCTTAATAAGTTCTGGGATTGTTACGATGTCGCGGCTTCCACCAACAGTACCAACTTTAATAGAGAAGATTGAGTTGATAAGCTGTGGGTCGACATTTAATAAGTCTGTATCAGAAGCTAGCGACTGAACAAAAGTTAAAAGCTTCATTTGCGCAGGAATATCTTGGTTTCCTTCGATTAGCTCTTTTGCTTTCTCAGAAAGCTCTTTAAATGTATTTAGGAATTCGTTCTTAATTTCAAGCTTGCGAGCAAGGTCAAGATCGTCCATGTCTTCAACAAGGTCACCGATCTTAGAAATCTTTTCAACAGAGCGAATACCAATATTGATGAAAGCAAGAGAGATTTCAACATCTCTATAGCTAAATTCTAACTCACTACCGCCCACGAGATCTTTCTTGAAAGCTCTAATAATTTTCTTGATCTTGTCTGATTTTTCTTGAGCATTTGAACCGAACCAATCAGAAATAGACTTATCGTCATTGAAGAATTCATCAATAATACGATCAAGGTCTGTAATTGTAAGAATTAGCTCTTCATTTTGGTGCTGATAAACATTTGCCTTAAGTTGCTCAAGGTTATTCGCAATATGCTCATAGTACTCAGTCTTTGTTTTGAACACTTCCTCCTTTAAAAGGAAGATATCAAAGATATTCATTGCATAAGCAGGGAACTGCTTAAACATTCTTAAGGCTTCTTCTGTTGAGATATAAACTCTTGATCCACCAAGGAAGAGCTTCTTAACAAAAAGTAGAGAGTTGATAAGTTCTCTACCAAGCTTGAAGTCATCAAGGTTTTTAGTTAGCTCAATAATAAGGTCTTCGATATTAATATTTTGAACACGACCGTCTTTACTTTGAATGATTGAAACAATTGAATTCGAAAATCTAGCAATCGTTTGGCCCATCATTGCTCTGTATTCCATGAATACAGCACCATCTTTCTCGTCTTTCATCAACTCAACAAGATCAACAATTGTGACAGCATCACGGTTAACGATCTTAAGTAGTTCGAAGAACGACTTAATATTTTTAACTCTCATTTGTCCTGGCTCATCTTTTAAAAGAAGCGAGTTCAATTTGAAAAGTAGGTTGAGTCCATCAATAATATCTTGTGGATTATCACTAAAGTATTTTGTAATGAATCTTTGCAGGTCTGCTTCAGTTAGAATCTCTCTGTTATCAGTCTTTACGTACTTAAACTTTTCAAGTTGAGACTCGATACAGTTAAGTTCTTCTGTAACGAGTTCTTCAAACATTTTCTTGATTCTATCTGTATCTATTTTGCAGCCACTTTGTAAGTCGCCAACAACGAGGATTCTCGAGTCTTTTACTGGATTATCTTCAACATACCCGCAACCTGCGAGCATAAAAAGAGTTAAGATAATCGTTAATAAGGTTCTATTTTTCAACATATAACGTTGTTTCCTTGAAACCGTTTCTTTTGGGTATTCATTAAAGCTTAGAAAAATATTACCAGATTGGAAAGAATAAAGGAGTGTTTCTGTCAATTTTACATGGTGTGTCATGAGGGGCTAGTATTATTAAAATAAATCTGATTAAATAGGTCATATGCTAAGAAAATTAACTATATTTGGCCTACTTTTGGCCACTGTAAATTCAAATGCTTACCTGAAAGGGGATTTCTCATATGAGAAATTTCAAAGACTTAACAATCCAGAAACTAAATCTGATTTTGATGACTGGACTGCGCTAAATTTAAGTTATGACGGTAGTTTAGCAAATTCTCATACATACGCAGAGACTGATCTGCGTTTTTATATCAATAATAACCGCCAGCTCAACTATTCTCTACCACAGGCCTATATGGAGTGGAAGGATAGAGATAGAAGATTAAGTGTTGGTCGCCAGTTACTTAACTGGAATGAAAACGAAACTTATTGGCTTTTAGATACTGTGAATCCAAATCAGGGAATGTACCTGTTAAGTGAAAAGAAAGAGGGACTTACTGGTCTTCAGTATGATCACCGTTTTCATGATAATTTTACTGTGTCGATTTTCTTCTCATACTTCAATGTTCCGGCGCTTAATCCGGCGCTAACAATTAAAGATGGGGAAGTAACAAGTAGTTCGGAATGGGTAAGGCTTCCACCAAAGGCCGTTCCACTAGAAGATAAACTCGTTCCTCTTTATATCGAGATCAATCAGCCAGACATCGCCCGCGATATCGTGCTAAAGAAATCTCTTGGTATCAGACAAGCATTCTCATGGGATAGAAATCGTGGAGAGCTTTCTTCATATTTACTCTATAAGCCAGAAAATAAACTTCGTATGAACGCGGAAGCTTACATGAACGAAGATCTTGAGAAGATCAACGTTATCGCTTCACCAATTGTTAACCACCATATGATCTATGGGATGCAGTACAAGCAGAGACTTGGTCAGGTGAAGTTCATTGCAGGATTTGATATTAATGATCCCAATGCAAAACTTGGAGATGACTTTAAGATTCTTGATGCTGGTCAGTTGAAAGAGAATAATAAGGTTTTTGAATCTGAGTATTTTACGGTTAAGCCTAACTATGAAAGAGAAAGTTACTTTCATACTTCTGCAAATATCAACCGTGGAAGTTATATGCTTTCTCTTAACTATATTAAACTTCTTACTGATAACGAGAGGGGAAGTGATGACTTCTTCTCTGATACTGTTAAGTGGAAAAATACTGTTGGTGCTCGTGTTCGTTACTACTTCGATGATTTCTTCAATGTGATGGTCGACTTAAAGTATGACCTTACGAGAAGAGATAATATCCTCAAGGCCGAAGCAAATTATATGCTATTTAAAAAGGCTTCTATCAATATTGGGATGGAGTTAATTAAGGCTCCTGATGAGAATTCTTACTGGGCAGCTTATCGAGCTAACGATGCTGTTTATTCTTCGCTAAAATTTCTATTCTAAATACAAAAAAAGGGTACTGTTAGTACCCTTTCTTATTTTAAAATAACTCTTCGTATTTCTTATTTACTTGGACAATAGAACTCACTATCTCCAATCTCAGCAACGATATCAGTTGAATCGATCTTAGTGATATATCCAAAACTATTTCCACCATCACAGCTATCTTCAATCGTATAGATTGCTTTAAATTCTTCACCTGTTGTTGGGTGAGAAAATTCGAGGTATCTCATAGCATCTTTACAGTATTCGTAAGACTCATCAATATCATCCCACTGATTAAAGATTCTATTTGCTGCGAATTCTTCTTTTGTCATCTTGAAGTCGCCTTCGCCGATAAGATTAAAGAATGTTGCATCTCCTTCATCATATGCTCTTACGTCGCTTAAAGTGTAACCATCAAGTTGAGTTTCACAAACTCCTGCGAATGTTAACGTCGATATTAAAAGTGCGATTGCTAATTTCATATGTTCCCCCCTAAATTTTATTTTCCAAGTAAATATAATTGAGGGGAGAGAATGTAAAATAGATTGTAAATATTATATTTATCTAATTATTAGATAGGTTCCCGGTTTGAACATTCCAAAGGGCATAGTACATCTTTTTATTTTCAAGGAGTTCTTCGTGTGTTCCTTGCTCGATCACAACGCCTCTCTCTAATACGTAGATAATATCAGCATGCTTAATCGTTGAAAGACGGTGAGCAACCATCACAGTCGTTCTCTCTTTTGTGATATTTTCAAGAGAGCGCTGAATGGCCGCTTCGGTTTCATTATCAACGGCACTTGTCGCTTCATCAAAGATGAAAAGATGCGGGTTCTTTACGAGGGCACGGGCAATTGAGATACGCTGGCGCTGTCCTCCAGAAAGTTTCTGGCCACGCTCTCCAACGATAGTTTCAAAACCTTCAGGAAGATTCTTAATAAAGTCATAGGCCTCGGCCATCTTGGCAGCATTAATAAGATCTTCTTCTGAACGATCAAAACTTCCGTAGAGAATATTGTCGCGAACCGTTCCATGGAATAAGTAGGTATCTTGAGAAACAAATCCGATAAGCGATCGAAGGTTATCTTGTTTCAGGTCGCGGATATCTTTACCATCAACTGTGATCTTTCCCGTCGTCACATCATAGAAGCGAAGAAGTAGTTTCAGGATCGTACTCTTTCCTGAGCCCGTCGTTCCAACTAGTGCGACAGTTTTTCCATTTGGAATCTTGATATTGATATTCTCAAGAACTTTCGCTCCTGTATCATAGCTAAATCCAACATCTTGAAATTCGAGATCACCCTTGAAGTCATCATGTGAGATTGTATCTTTTCCGTCGTTAATTCTCACTACAGTTGAAAGTAGTTCAAGTACACGAGATGTTGAGGCCATCGCTCTTTGGTAGAGGTCAAATGTTTCTCCAAGGCGAGTAAGTGGCCAAAGTAGACGTTGCACAAGAAAGATGAGAACTGAGTAGGCACCAACTTCGATCTTTCCTTCAAATACATAAATTCCACCGAGAACGAGCGCAAAGAGAAAACCACAGAGAACGACCATTCTAATAAGTGGAGAGAATGAAGAGGAGAGTACAATGGCCCTCTTATTTGAATTTGAGTAGCTTAAACTTTGCTTATCAATTCTATTTCTCTCAAAGACCTGCGCAACATAACTTTTAATGGTCATCATCCCAGAGAGGTTATTCACTAGCATTGAGGCCAGTAGTCCCGCTTCTTCGCGAACTCCCATATACTTTGGAGCAATCTTTCTTTGAAAGTAGAAAGATCCCCACAGGATAAATGGGACTGGCAAGAACGATAGGGAAGCGATCGTTGGTGAGATGAAGAAGAAAATAGTTCCAATCGAAATAACTGTTGTGAGAACTTGTAAAATTTCATTGGCCCCAACATCGAGAAATCTTTCAAGTTGATTGATGTCGTCATTTAAAACGGTTGTAAGATTTCCCGTGTTTTGATTTTCAAAGAATGAGATATGAAGCTTTTGTAAATGTTCATAAGTCTCCATTCTAAGTGAGTGCTGAACTTCTTGAGCAATATGTCTCCAGCGTACTTTTAAAAGGAACTCAAAGAATGACTCTAATGCCCAGATGAGGAACGTTAAAAAGCCAAGGACATACATTTGATGGAGATGGTTTTTTACTCCTAATTCTGCAACAAATGAACTCTCTTTTTTGACGACAGTATCGACAGCAAGTCCGATTAGAATTGGTGGGGCAATATCAAAAATTTTATTAAGAACCGAATAGATTGAGGCCTCGATGACCTTCGCTCTCTTCGTTTTAAAGTGTACCCATAGGGATGATAGTGGTGAATTTTCCATAATAACTCCAGTTAGAGGTTATTATGGACTAGTGAACTAGATTAGAGAATTTATTTTTTTTGCCCAAAGCTCCACTTTCTCATCGAAGTTTGTGACGTTAACGATATCATCGGCCACGACCTTTGAAGGCTCAACAAATTCATCGTGCATTGGCTTAACTTGATTTTCAAATTGCGCCTTAACTCCTTCTGGAGTACGACCACGTTCCTTAACATCACGGTTAAGACGTCTTTCAAATCTTAGACCCTCCTCGCAATCAATAAAAATCTTGTAGTCGAGACATTTCACAACTTCAGGTTGAGAGAAAATGAGGATTCCATCGACGAAGATGATTTTCTTTGGAGTAAGAGTAATTGTTTCGGCCTGACGCTTATGAGTCGCGAAATCATAAATTGGAACTTCGATTGTTCTTCCTTCTTTTAGCGTGCGTAGGTGAGTTGCCATTAGAGAGAATTCAAGTGAAGCAGGGTGATCAAAGTTAACTGATCCCCCGTCATGGTCAAATTTATTTGATTGGTCAATATAGTATGAATCTTGGCCAAGTACTTCTGAATTTTCAATACCGAGGCGATCACGTAAACGTCGAGCAAATGTTGTCTTACCTGAACCACTTCCGCCTGCAATACCAATAATCTGTACTTGACTCATAAATTCCTACTTTGTTGTGTTATATAGTCTGTCACCAGCGTCGCCCATACCTGGAACAAGGTAACCCTTATCATTAAGGCCTTCTTCTTTGCTTAGAGCGTAAATTTCTACTTCAGGATGGAAGTAATGTAATCGTTCTAGGCCTTGTGGGCTAACTAAAACTGATAGAAGTGTAATTTTTCCAACGTTATATTGTTTAAGGCGATCGATCGCTGCAATCATTGTATCCCCAGTGGCAAGCATGGGATCTAAAAGAAGTACATCACGACCCTTGGCATTTGGTGGCAGTTTGAAATAGTACTCAACAGTGTTGTTAATAAACTTATCGCGGTAAATTCCAATATGACCAGCACTTGCGTATGGAAGAGTTTCAAGAACACCATCAAGCATCCCATTTCCAGCTCTCATGATCGAGACAACCATCGGGTAGGCCTTTGGTCTGATTCCCTTCGTCTTTGCCACTGGTGTTTCAATATCAAAAGTTTCTGTTTCAATATTTCTCGTCGCTTCAAAAGCTAGGAATTTTCCAATCTCATTCATTAGGCCTCTAAAGCCAATTGAGTTTGTATCTTTCTCACGCATCTTCGTGAGCTTATGTTGTAATATCGGGTGACTGATTAAGTTAAATTTTGACATATCTATAATCTCCTAAAATTAAAATACAGTTCCATCACTATCTAGTTTTAGTGGAGGAGAACTATCCTCTCTCTTTTCCTTCGCAGCAATTCTACCGGCCCACCAAGTTCCACCTTCAAGAACCTTCGCGAGAGGAAATTCTTCAGGAGAGTAGTCCAGACGATCTCTTACGATCTCTGCAATTTTATCAAGGAAAACAACTGTAAGAGCACGCCACTCAATAATGATCTCACTATCTGGCTTATGAGCTACTTCATACATCGCTGGATCTTTTAGTGAAATAAGTCCACGATCAATTAGGAGACCTCCATTTCTATATTCAGCAAGTCCTGTCATCTCACTAACGTCAGTTACTTTTACGCCAGCATCAACAATCGGCTCAATCAGGGAATAAGTAAGCCACTGAGAAAGTTTGTGAAACGGCACAAGAGATTCAAAAGAATTTCTCTCTCCAAGCCCTGGATGTGACCAAACGTCTCCAAGATTTGTTCCATCCATTTCAATTCTTGATGGCCAAATATCTCCGAAGTGTTCAAGCACAGCTTTTAAAAGATCTTGTGCTTTGAATGCCTTTCCATGTTTTTCAATGAGATGATCAACGATATTTCCAGGACGTCCATCTTTAAAGATATCAGCTTTTTTAGAAATTGTTTCCCCAAGGGCTTTCAAAAGACTCGCACGTCCTTCTATTCCCACCAGTGGATTTGATCCACTTACTTGGAAATGCTTTTCAATATCTGAACCCGAAATTGTGGTAAGTTTTGATGCTTCTGCCTTTAGTGTTCCATCAGTTGAAAAAGCACCGGCCATGAACATATGAAAACTTGCAACTCCAAGTCCTTCAGAGCGATTAAAGTCCGTTCCATTTTCATCATACTTCCAAGTCGGACCTGCTCCCGCATCAAGAAGAACAGAAGTAATAGCAAGATCAAGTTTCGTTCTCGCCATTTCTAAAGGATCAACTTTTCCAAGCTTTGCCTCAAGATCTGTCACTCTATTAATTCCACCAACTCTAAAGTGTCCCCAACGTGAGTGAAATGGAATTTTTAGATCTGGATAATTCTTTTTAATTACTTCAAGTACAAAGTTTCCAATCTCTTCAAGCTTTTCCTCATGAAGATTGAAATTTGTTTTTCCATCTTTCGTAAGGTCATAGATCATCATTGTTTTTTCTCTGATGGCCTTTGTACTTCTAATATAGTCAATATTTGTCGACATCTTATTCCTCTAATTTTCGACCTTGTACATTTACAAGCTCTTCTTTTGTTTTAACTTCACCAGCTGTAAAGTAACCAGCGGCCTTCTTCGCTTCCATTTCAACTTGCGCATCAGCTGGAATTAGCTCATCAGGAATTGAAATTCTGTGAGTAACTTCGATTCCACTTCCAACGATAGCGTTGTACTTCATATTAGACATTGAATGAAGTTCATGAATTCTCTTAATTCCAAAGTAGTGTAGTACGTCTGGCATTAACTCTTGAAAACGAGCGTCTTCAACACCTGCCACACACTCAGTTCTCTTAAAGTAAGTGGCGGCCGAATCTCCACCTTCTTGTCTCTTTCTTGCGTTATAAACTAAGAATTTAGTCACCTCACCAAGCGCGCGTCCTTCTTTTCTAAAATAAACAACGATACCAACTCCACCTTCTTGAGCAGTCTTTGCTGCGTGCTCAATTCCGTAAGTCAGGTATGGGCGACAAGTACAAATATCAGAACCAAAAACGTCTGAACCATTACACTCGTCGTGAACACGACATGAAAGATTTATATCTGGATTTGAAAGATCTTTTGGATTTCCAAAAACATATGCTGTTGTTGAACCAATAGGAGGTAAAAGAACTTTTAAGTCTGGACGAGTCACAAGCTCTGGGAACATTCCTCCAGTTTCTTTAAATAGAATTTTTCTTAGTTCACCTTCTTCAATCCCAAGCCTCTTCGCGATCCCTGGAAGATACCAAACTGGCTCAAGAGCAATTTTTGTTACAGCGATATCACCATTTGCCTTGATGATTTTACCATCTGGCTTTAGGCGACCTTTTTCAATCGCATCGTAAATCTCTGGGATTTGTAAGTGCGCCTGAGTAACAGCGATTGTAGGATTGATGTTATAACCCTTATCAAGTTCCTCTTTGAAAACTTTTTGTACGTGTCCACCCCATGGATCAATCGAAACTAGTTTGTCTGGATCAAACCATGACTCAAATGGACCAATATCAGTTGTGGCCTGAGTATTGTGTAAATCAGGTCTGTGTTCTTTTGGATAATTTCCTTGAGCAATTGATAGGGCACGGTAAACAGTATATGAACCACTATGTGTTCCTATCGCATTTCTATTTTCAAGCTCAGTAATAGTTCCAATTACTGGCCCTCTCGCTTTCGGATCTTTTGCACCCCAATGAATTGGAAGTGACTCTTTAAATACTTGGTTTAAGTGTGAAGTAAGCACAACATGGTTGGCCCTTTCAAATTTCATTTCTTTTGTATTCATATTCAACCTCGATTAACTCATCCAGTTGTGGTCGTTTTGCATTGTCCACTTAGTTGTTACTTTTTTAATATCACTCCAGAAGTTCAGAGAGTTCGCACCAGTGATATCCCCAAACCCAAACTTAGATTCGTTAATTCCACCAAAGCTAAACGGCTCACGAGGCACTGGAACACCAATATTAATCCCTACCATTCCGGCCTTCGCCTTTGTTGCCACAAGCTCTGCCATCGCTCCATTATTTGTAAATACAGAACAAGCATTTCCATACTCATTCGCATTTTCAACTTCCATTGCTTCTGAAATATTTTTTACTCTTACGATACTTAGAACTGGCCCAAAAAGTTCCATCTTCGATGCTTTTGAATTTGGATTAACGTTATCGAGAATCGTAGCACCTAACCAGTAACCACCCTCATAGTTCTTATCTGTTGCTTTTTGCCCACGACCATCAAGTAGAAGAGTTGCTCCTTCTTTTACGGCCTCATCAATCGCAGCATTTAAAAAGTCGTATTGTTCTTTCGTAATAAGAGCACCCATCTTGTCTCCACAAGTTGTTTCAAGCGCTCTTTGCTTAATTGCTTCGATTTGCTTTGACGTATCACCAACAGCAAGAAGAACCGAAGCCGCCATACATCTTTGCCCCGCACATCCAGTGAATGAATCAGCAATACCAACTCCGGCCATTTCTGGAGTAGCATCAGGAAGAAGAACAATGTGGTTCTTTGCTCCACCAAGACATAGTGCACGCTTTCCGTGGTTACTTGCTCTTTGATAAACAAGCTTTGCAATTTTTGACGAACCAACAAACCCAACGGCCTTCACGTGCTTATGGTCAATAATACCATTAACAACATCGGCACCGCCATTAAGTACAGTTAGTACACCATCAGGAAGCCCCGCTTCTTTAAGACTATTAGCAATTAGAGTTGAAGTCAGAGGAGTTTTCTCACTCGGCTTCCACACGTAACTATTTCCAAGAACGATCGCGATTGGAATTGTCCACATTGGAACCATCGCTGGAAAATTAAATGGAGTAATTGAAGCGACAACCCCAAGGGCCTCACGACGATACTCGCAGTAAACCCCACGAGAAACTTCCATCTTTCCACCTTGGTCAAGGTTTTGAACAGAAATGGCGAATTCTAAAACCTCAATACCTTTTAGAACTCCCGCCTTTGCTTCACCAAGTGTCTTTCCACTCTCAAGCGAAACCATATTTGAAATCTTATCAATATCTCTCATCAGGATTTGTCTAAAGTTAAACATCACCTGAGTTCTTTCTTTTAGTGGTGTATGTGACCACTTCTTGAAAGCTTCATGCGCAAGTTCAATCGCAGCATTGATTTCGGCTTCTGTTGCGCTATTGATTTCACCCACAACTTTTCCATTATAAGGTGAGTAAACATCAATTTTTTGTCCGCTCCCAGTTTTCCAATTTCCGCCAATCATGTTTTGGCAGTGGATGGTTTCCTTTGGGAATTCAATATTATTCATAAGTTCTCCGTAACTAGTTGATCAAAATAAACAGAAATTATATGAATATTCTTCTCGAAAGCAAAATACGCATAGCGTACAAAGTGCCCCCTTTGAATGGTGTTGGTATTTTTGCTCGGCCTTTGGTGACAATTATCGAGGTGGTTTCATTGTTGACAGTCACAACTGGGGTCGCTGATGACGCGATGTGTGTTAGCTTTTGATCATTTTCAACACCACTGGAAGGGGGCAGTTTTTACAGAGTGGATTTACAGATGAACACTGCCTCGATATAAAGCGCAAAAACGAGGTTAAAAATGAAGAAAATTATAAGCTTAGGGCTTGTTTTGGTTGGATTAAATGCTGCTGGGCAAGATTTGAGAAGTATCTGTGAAAATGCTTACTACGCAACAGGTTACACGAAGCTTCATTCATACAAAGTAACGATTGATTGGGCGAGAATTTCTGATCATGCATTAGTGAAACTTGAGAATATTGTCTATGGCGATATGTTTAAGGTCTTAAAAGAAACTGATTATGCACGTAAGACTGTTTATGAATTAAAGGAAGCGGGGAGTTTCTCTCATGAGCAGTATGTGAAAGCACTTGAAGATTTATCAATTTTATCTGGTAAGAATATTAACTGTCTTTACGATTTATAATGGAGAAAAGAATGAAAAAAATGATTTTATTAGCAATGATGGCACTATCTTTTACGACTTTTGCAGGAACTGTAAATCCAGGTCTTGTTAAAATTTGTTACAAGCAAGCAGCTGAAGCTTGTTATGGTTTAGTAGGTGACCAACTTGCAGATTGTATGAATGAAGAAGTTAATACTTGTATCGACAACTATTCATCACCATTTGCAGTAGACTTCTTTGTTCACCCAAAAGTGTGTGCAATGCAAGCAAAAGCTGAGTGTAAAGGTTACCAAGGTGAAGAGTATAAGCAATGTGTAGATGGAATCATTGCTCTTTGTGAAATGGATTATTCATCAGTAAATAAGTCAGTACCACAATGTGTTGAGCAGTGTGGAATGATTGGAAGCGAAGAAATGAGAAAACTTTGTTTCCAAACTTGTGAAGTTCTTTAACTAATTTTGTCGCCCAGGCCCCTGGGCGATGATTTTTCCTGTCAAAATTTTGTCAATTCTCTTTTAAAAATTGCTGTTCTATCTTTATTACACGTAGAATATTAAAAAATTAATATAATTCGGGGTAGTAATGTTTAAAGTGATTCTTTGTTCTCTAGTGACAGCAGGAGTTTATGCAGCAACACTTGAAAGAGGACTTGAGCTTCTTGAAAAGAACGAGAAAATTAAAAGTGCGGTGATTGATTTTGATCGTGCTGAAAATAATGTCGATTTTTTAAAGGGTAATGTCTATCCAGATGTCAGTCTCAATGGAAATTATTCAAAGCTAGGTCCTGGAACAGGTATTGAAGAGAAAGACACAACTCTTTTATCTGTTAATTTGACTCAGCCTTTATTTAGGGGACTTCGCGAGTTTAAAACAATTGAGGCCTCGAAGCTTTATTCCAAATCAAAGCTATATATTAAAGATTCAATAACAAGGGAACTGAAGAGTTTATTTGTGAGTGAGTACTTCTCGCTACTGTCTCTATATAAAGAGCGTGATCTTACTCAGCGTCTACTTGATCTTTCAAATAAGAGAGTTAACGAGATTAACGATCGAGTGAGAATTGGTAAATCTAAACGTGCTGATCTTTATACTGCAAAATCGCAGGCCTTTAGTGCTGAGAGTTTACTTCAAGAATTAAATAGTAAAATTGAAAAAGCAAAAATAAGTATCTCTCTTCTTGTGAATAAGCAGATGGAGATGACTAATATGATACCTCCAAAAGAAATTAGCGATCTATATGTTCATAAAAACTATGATGGGTATCCAACGTTAAAAACTTATGAGGCCCTCAAAGAGGCGGCGAAGCTTGGTCTTAAGATTTCAAAAGGCGCGCATCTACCAACAGTTGACCTTAAAGCAAATTACTATGCCTCTAAATCTAATCTGCCATCGCAAAGAGATTGGGATGCAAGCGTGGTTGTAACGCTTCCGCTTTATGAAGGTGGAAAGACAAGTGCTGATGTTACAGATAAGGCGCTTGCGATTAATCAAGCAGAGTATGACCTTATGTCTGCTAAAAAATCAGTTGTGCAGATGATCGATACGATTCTTACAGAGTATCAAACAGGGCAAAGGAGAATTGCTCTTCTTTTTAAATCAAAGAATGCGGCGAAGACAAGTTATGAAGAGTTACTTCGTGAATATAATTTAGGCCTGATTACAAACCTTGATGTGATTCAAAGTTTAAATCAGTACATTGATGCTGAGAAGAATTATTATAAAACACTTTATACGGTACAGGCTTCAGCTTATCGTTACAAAATTTTAACGGAGAATATCTAGTGAAGTTAACAGAAATATCAATTAAGAAGCCAGTATTTGCATGGATGATCATGGCATCATTCATTGTTTTTGGTCTCCTTTCCTTCAAAGATCTTGGAGTTTCTGAAAAGCCTGATGTCGACTTTCCCGTTGTAAATATTTCTGTGGGCTGGCCCGGTGCGGCACCTGAAGTTATCGAGCTTGATGTTATCGATCAATTAGAAAGTTCTCTACTTTCTGTTGAAGGTATTAAGTCGATGAACTCACAAGCTCGTCGAGGACGTGCTGACGTTACAGTAGAATTTGATATTGATAAAGATATTGATATTGCAGTTCAAGAAGTACAGTCTGTTTTATCCGCGGCTCAACGTCGTCTCCCTGATGATATTGATCCTCCTGTTGTTAGAAAATCAAATCCTGAAGATCGTCCAATTCTTTGGCTAAGTATTACTTCGAATAAAATGAGTAAAGTTGAGCTGATGACTTTTGTCCGTGATCAGATTAAGGATCGTTTTCAAACGGTTGATGGAGTTTCTGAAGTTATTCTTGGTGGTTATGTTGATCCAAGTCTACGCGTTTGGGTTAATGACGAAAAGCTTGCGAAGTTTGATCTTTCTGTACTTGATGTGGTTGGGGCGATTGGACGCGAGCATGCCGAGTATCCCGCAGGAATTTTTGAAAATCCGAAAGAAGAGTATAATGTTCGTGTTCTTGGGGAATCTGATAATATCGAAGACTTTGAAAATGTTACAATCAATCAGCGTGGTGGAGCCCCGATTTATACTCCGCTATCTTTGAAAGATATTGCAAAAGTTGAAGATGGTCTTGATGATGTTCGAAGAATATCTCGAGTTAATGGGGCTTCTTCTATTGGTTTAGGTTTTAGAAAGAAGCGTGGATCAAATGCGGTTGATGTTGCGAAGGGTGTTAAAGAGAAAATGGCCCAGGTTGCACCAACTCTTCCAGATGGAGCAGAGATTGGAATTAACTATGATGGGACAGTCTTTATCGAAGACTCGATAGAAGAACTCAAATTCACGCTTATTCTTTCTGGAGTTTTAACGGCCGCTGTTGTTTGGGTTTTCCTCGGATCTTTTGGGGCCGCATTTAATATCATGCTTTCAATTCCAACTGCGATTATCGCGACATTTATGGGGCTAAAGTTTTTTGGCTTTACGCTAAATACTTTTACGATGCTTGGTTTAACCCTCGCGGTAGGTCTAGTTGTTGATGATAATATTATGATTCTTGAAAATATTTCAAGAAAGTACAAGGGCGGACTTTCAAAAATTAAGGCCTCGTTGATGGGGACCAAGGAAGTTTCATTTGCCGCTCTTGCGGCATCGACGGCAATTATCGCAATCTTTATGCCGCTTGGATTTATGAAAGGAATTACGGGGAAGTACTTCTTTGAATTTGCCATTACAATTTGCGTGGCCATTGGATTCTCATTTATTGATGCCGTTACTTTAACTCCAATGAGAACTTCATTTATGCTTGGTGAAGATAAGGAAGAAGGGAAGAGGTGGATTGATCGAGTGATGAACTGGATGGAAGATCTTTATCACCGTTCTCTTGTTTTTTGCTTGAAATTTAAGTGGGCCGTATTAGGAGTTTCATTTTTAATTTTCTCTTCGACATACTTTATTTTTAATTCTTTAAAACGTGAGTTCGTTCCTCCTCAAGATCAGTCACGCCTTATTATCTTTATGAAAACAAAGGCCGGCTCTTCTCTTGAATATACTCAAGAGAAAGTTAGAGAAATAGAAAATCTTCTGATGAAACAAGAAGAACTCAAACGCTACTTTGTGGCCATTGGTGGCTTTACTGGCACTGAATCTAATACAGCATTTGGATATATTACTTTAAAACCAGTTGGTGAGCGTCCAGTGAATGCCAAGCTTGGAAAAAAACTGACGCAACAGGAATTTGCTGATTACTTAAAAGGTGAGATGAGAGCGAATGTTAAAGGAATTATGGCCTTTATTCGTGACCCATCTCTTGGTGGTTTTGGTGGGGGGAGTGATTACCCAATCGAATTCAGTTTAACTGGTCCTGATTTTGGTGTGCTACAAGAGCTTTCAGAAAATATGAAAACGAAACTTGAAGAATCTAAACTTATGGTCGAGGCAGACTCGAACTTTAAAGGTTTGATACCTGAAGTTCATATTCTTCCAGATAGGAAGAAGGCCCTTGAGCGTGGTGTGGCCATTGATCAGATTGGTAAGACTATTCAATCGATGGTTTCTGGTGTTGTTGCTGGAAAATTTTCAAAAGGTGGAAGACGTTACGATATTAAAGTAAAAGTAACTGATGGTGACCTGAAGGAAATTTCTGATATTACAAAGATCAAAGTTAGAAATAATAGAGGACAGCTGATTCCTTTATCTGAAGTAACAAAAATTGAAGAGGTGAAAGGACTTCTTTCTGTAACGCGAGAAGATCGCGCACGTGCCGTTCGTCTGACTGCGAACCTTGCCCCTGGTGTGGCGCAAAGTGATGCTCTTGAGTATATTGAAACTAAGCTTGCTAGTGAATTACCGCCGGATTATAGCTTAATCATCAGTGGTTCTTCTAAAACTTATAATGAGTCATTTGAGAGTTTAGTTTTTGTAATCGTTTTAGGTTTAATGATTGCTTATATGATTCTAGCATCTCAGTTTAATAGTTTTGTTTCGCCGTTAACAATTCTTGCGGCCCTACCATTTAGTTTTACGGGAGCGTTTATAGCACTCAAGCTTGGGGGACAGACACTAAATATGTATTCGATGATTGGACTTATTCTTCTTATGGGTATTGTAAAAAAGAACTCAATTATCTTAGTAGATTTTACAAACCAGCTTCGTGCTGAGGGATTAGGTGTTAATGAGGCACTTTTAAAGGCCTGTCCAATTAGGCTTCGTCCGATTTTCATGACTTCGGTTTCAACAATTGCGGGAACAATGCCTGCAGCTCTTGCTTTAGGGCCAGGGGCCGAGACAAGAATTCCAATGGCCCTTGCGGTTATTGGGGGACTCTTATTCTCGACAGTTCTAACTTTAATTATTGTGCCATGTATTTATAGTATAATGCCAGGACATGTGAATGAAGAGAGATCATTGATTTAATTTAGAGGAAATATTACCAAGGAGGGGAAATGAAATTAGATTTTGGATTATTATTTTTACGAGTTTCAAGTGGACTACTAATGCTCCCGCATGGTTGGTCAAAACTTTCTGGATTTACGGCAAAGATGAATACCTTCCCTGATCCTCTTGGAATTAGTTCTCAAGCGTCTCTTACTGGAGCAGTATTTGCAGAGTTTTTCTGTGCAATACTTCTTGTTCTTGGAATTAAGACAAAGTGGGTAACAATCCCTCTTATCTTTACAATGTTAGTGGCCGCTTTCGTGGTACATGCTTCTGATCCATGGAATAAAAAAGAATTTCCACTTCTTTATGCAGTAATTTTTGCGACACTAACGATGACTGGTGGCGGAAAATTCTCAATTAAAGAGTAATTTTTTAGAAGCGGTGAAACTTAAGTTTTACCGCTGTTCCTCTCTTATGCTCGGCACTTTCTTTGGTCCACGAGTTTACGATAAGACTTCCATTCAATTTTCTCATGAGGCTTGAGACAATTGGAAAACTCATACCACTTCCTATTTGTCCGTCAGTATCGGCCGTGTAGATGCGATCAGTGAGTGAGTTGATTCGGTAGAGTTGATCTGCATCCATCCCAATTCCATAGTCTCTGATTTCGATGATGTTGTAATCGGCCGTTTGTGAGAGGCGAATATGGATAGTTGAGCCGTGTGGGCTAAACTTTATCGCGTTAGATATTAGGTTATCAAAAATAAACTCTTCAAAAATAATCCCATCCCCATAATTAATGGCGGCTGTTGTTTGATTTTCAAAGTCTATTTTTTGTTCTTTTTTGTCAGCATGTCTTTTTAGTTTATCAATAGAGGCCTTGAGGGGAGTGGATACTTCGATCTTTCTCCACTTATTGCCTTGGTAGAAGTTTAGAAGAATAAGTTGATTGATTTTTTTTAATGATTTGGTAACCGTATCAACCTTTGACTCAAGGTTCATCAGTCGCTTCTTTGTGTCTTCGTTTGTTTCACTTGCGATGATAGTGTCAAAATCGCGATGGGCCTCAAGTAGTGTTTGATGAAGATTTTCATTAAGATTTTTGAGGTCTAATTCATTTTCAAATACTCTACTCATTTTGATACCTTTATTTTTGACACTTCGGACAGTAGTAAGTTCCTCGTGTTGCAAGTGTGATCTTTTTTACATCTGTCATTTTACACATTCCACATTGCTTTTGGTAGAAAACAACGAGATTTTTTACACCTTCTCCCTTGTCTCCATAAGCGTCCTGATAGCCCCCCGAAAATGTTGTCCCTCCAGTGGTGATGGAGTCATCAAGCACTAGGTGAGTGGCATCAACGATGCGTTCAAGGTCTTTGGTGGAGAGTGTTTTCATCTTTCGCGTGGGCCTAATTCCTGCACGTGCGCAGATTTCTGAGGCCATATAATTTCCAATGCCACTGAAATAATTTTGCTCGAGCATAAAGGGCTTTATGACTTTTTCTGGTCGAAGTTTTTTAAGAGTGAGGAGGTAGTCAAGATTAAAGGCCTCGGTCGAGACATCGGGACCTAAGCGCGTCAACCACTGGGCCTCGCCTTCTTCAGTGAGAAAGTACATCACACCAAAACGGCGTGGATCAACATAACCCAAGTAAAGTGGTCCCTTTGAATTCTTTCCAATGAAAGTAACGTGGGTGTGCTTGACGTCAATTGGAGTAGTACTAATACGCCATGAACCCGACATGCCAAGTCCTGAGATGATGCGACGATTATCATCAAGGAAGAAGCGCAAAACTTTTCCATATCTCTCGACTTTAAGTATTTTAAATTTTTCTATTTCAAATTCTGGGTCTTTAACGATGGACTTGCTGACTTTTGAAAATATCACTTCCTCGACATCCATCGGGATGACTTTGGAGAGTTGGGACTTGATGGTTTCGACTTCTGGAAGCTCTGGAATAGCTTACCCCTTGATTAATTTAGTGTTTAGACGATTTATCTTAGCTTGAAATATTTTATTTCTCAAATCGTTTTTAATGAAAGGATTACAACAGAACTAAGAGAACAGAACAAAAAAATGAGAAGCAAAGTATTGGCACCCGCCGTATCAGCAACAGAGTTTTTTATAAATGATTTTTAATTGTTATGTGTTTATATTCCCTCAGCTTTAATGAGTATTTTGTTGAGATTTGAAATGAATCAGAGGGTGTTAAAAAATAAGACTCTATGAAAGTGTAATTCTTTCTTAAAACAGATTGTCCTAAGATATTGAATAAATTTAGATAAATAATTAATTTTTTCAAAAATTTTTCCGATAATTACATTGAAATGTAAAATGGCACTTTTAGCATCGAGTCGGGCATTTTACCTTACAAGGTAAAGTGGTATTTTCGAAAACCACCAACAACAAATTTCTTGTTCCTACTCATAAAGTTTGCACTAACAAAAAGCCTTGTGTACATAATTTCAGTACCTTAGGTACTGTGTTGCAATAATTCTTAGATACTTTAAAGTTTTATCTTACAGTAGATATATAGCCGATAAGTAATAGTCTAACTTTTGATTTTATTAAGAGGTTTTTTTGTTGAACTTGTTAAAGATTTTAAAATTGTCGTTACTACTAGCTTTTTTAATTGGATGTACTCCGTCTGCAGGTGTAAATAAAGTTTCAAGGGGAGATAGCGGGACGACTTTGACTCCAGATGGCTTAAGAGATCCAAAACTTCCGGATACACCTCTTCCTGAAGATAAAAATAAGCCTCCAAAAATTGATCAGATTGCAGACGCATTCGTTTATCTTGGAGATAGTTTTACAGCAGATGCAAATGATGGTGGAGATGATAAGGACATTGATAATGATGTCTTAGTTTACTCTTGTTTTGTCGATCAGAATATCGATGGTAATGTTTCAAAACCAGCTAAGAAATGTCGTGAAGAGGGAATTTCTTTTAATGCCCAAAATGGTGTTCTTTCATGGGTACCAAATACGAAAGGTACTTTTGAGATAGAAATTATCGCATCAGATAAAGAGCTTCAAGATGGAGAAATTTTTGTTTTGTCTGTAATTGAAAGAGATTCTCCTCCGCCAGCTATTAATAATCCTCCAAATTTAGAACCTGTGCCTACGCAATTAGTTTATATTGGGGACACTTTAAAAATTGATATTGATAATGTTGGAACAGGGGACGTCGATATCGATGGAGATCGTTTATGGTTCGGTTGTCTCTATGATGAAGAAGTAGATGGATATGTAGAAGTACATAAGAATACAAAGAGATGGTGTAAAGACATTGAAGGTGTTAGCGTAGATACAGCAACTGGTTTAATACGTTGGTCACCAGTAGCTGGTCAAGAAGGTGAGTTTGAATTTGTTGCTTACGTAACTGATGGTCTCGATCGTCAAAGTGATCAGAAATTTGATAAGGAAATATTTAAAATAAGAGTGCTACCAAAGATATCTAACAAGTCACCGAAATTGGATTCTATTACAAATAAAATTATTAAAGTTGGTGAAGTTTTAAACTTAGATTTTAATGATGGTGGTAACGATACTGATATTGATGGAGATCCTCTTTATTATAGTTGTGTTTATGATAAGACAGTTGATGGTATCGTAAAAGATAGTGGCGCAGGGGTGAAGTGGTGTGGAGCACTAGGCGGTCCTTTAAATACATCAACAGGTCAGATGACTTGGATGCCTACTGAAGAACAGGTAGGGACTTATGAATTTATGGCTCGTGCATCCGATTGGAGACAGGGGAAGACTGATTATCTAATTGATCGAAAAATCTTTAAAGTAACAATTGTTAGTGAAAACATCAATAACCCTCCTGTAGTTGACCCGATATCAGATCAGACTTTAAAAGTTGGTCAGACTTATGAATTCAAAATTACAGATGGTGGAGATTATAAAGACGTAGATGGAGATGATCTTTGGACAGGCTGTTTCTTTGATCAAGAAGTTGATGGAAGTGTGGTGATTCATGATGCTCAGACTAGAAAATGGTGTAATGAGTTAGGAGTTAAAACAGATAGTTTACGTCCAGGTGTATTTATTTGGGAAGTTAAGGAAGAGCATATAGGTAAGTTTGAATTTGTTTTTCATGTAACGGATGGACCAACAAGAAAAACGAAACAAAAGAATACACAAGAGTACGTAGTATTTACTGTTGAAAAAGGATCAGTAAATAATCCCCCGAAAATAGATCCAGTTGAAAATAGAACGATAAAAGAAGGAGAAACATTATCTCTTGATTTTAACGACGGTGGAGATGATAAAGATAGTGATGGTACGGGACTAGTATATACTTGTAAAGTAAACGGATCTAGCTGTCCTAATTTTTCAACTTCAAGAGGGATGTTGAGTTTTGTGCCATCTCAAGTTGGAATTTATAACTTTGTTATATCAGCAAGTGATACCGTATTAACTGATTCAGTTTCATTTATTCTTACTGTTCAGGACAAAGACGGAGGAGATCCTCCTGTTGCAGATGATTTTAGGTTAGATCCAATTTTAGACAAGTATACTGTTGTGAAAGGTCGAAATCATACAGTTGTAGTTCAAGTTGGTGGTTCATATAAGTATGAAGGACAATGGTTAAATTATTCTTGTACGTATGACCGTGTTGTTGATGGAAGTGTTTCAAGTGGTCAGAATTGTCAATTATTACCAACAGGTCTTCTGATGCTTTCTAGTCTTCTAACGGATTATGGTGCCTATGAGATTAAAGTAACTGCATCAGTTAATGGTAAATCAGCTTCGAAAGTATTTGTGATTAATTCTGTTCGAGAAGAAGAGGCCGCTCTAATTTTTAAATGGAAGTCAAATTCGCAAGTAGGTTTTGCAACGAGATTTTTTATAGGTAATGATAGTGATGCCAGAAAAATGAACTTCTTTGTAGATTGGGGCGATGGAACAATTACTCAAAACTCTAATTTACATACATATTCGGAAACTAATAAAGAATATACAGTTAAAGTATGGGGAACTTTGACAAGTATGAATTTTTGTACAGATAGAACAGGGATGAGAACGAATGAACCACCTCCACACTATGTGACAAAGATTTTGCAAATTGGAGATTTAGATTACTCAAAAATACCTGGGTTTATAAATTGCCCTAATCTCTACTCAGTTAACTTGTCTAAGGCAAACACTCTGAATGTAACAAACATGGACAATGCATTTGGACAATGGGGTAGTGATTCTTCACGAATAATTAATGAACAAGAACTCATCGGACTTGAAAATATAGATACTTCTAAAGTTACTTCAATGGCAGGGATGTTCAATAATGGAAATTTGCTGATGACGACTCTCGATTTAAATCACTTTAACACAAGTCGAGTAATTAACATGGCGGGTATGTTTAGGGAGTTGAGCTTCTACGTTTATCCAGCTGGACCAAATCCGAATCAGCAATGGTGTCTCAATGGATTAAATTCCATTATGTGTGAAGGGAAAGGTGTTCAAGAAATCAAGTTTGATCGTTGGAATACTTCTAATGTGAAGAATATGACAGGTATGTTTTATGGTGCACGAATGATAAAAGGATTAGATATTTCTCATTTTAATACAGATAAATTGCAAAATTTGGATCCGATTGTTGAAGAGTTTGGTAAGAAACATGGTCAGACTTTTACAATTGATCCGAATAAATGTGGATCTAATTCACCTAATCATCCTGTTTCAGGTGTTAGAGATATGTTTAGGCAAATGTCTTCTCTTGAGCAGTTAAATGTTAAAAATCTTAATACCTCAAACCTTTACTGTCTCGATGGTACATTTGCAGAACTTCCAAAGTTAAAAGAATTGGACTTAAGTCATTTGCAGACCCAAGAGATTAGAAGTATGAGTAATACTTTCTATATGACGCCATTATCACCAAAAGGGTTGGATAATTGGCAAACACCTAAGTTACAAGTTCTAAATGGGACATTTATGGGACGTGGAGAACAGTCCTTTAGGTTTCCAAGTTGGGATACATCAAAAGTTGAAAGTATTATTAATCTATTCTCTACTTCAAAATCTATTCATATCGATATGTCTTCATTTGATTCTAGTAGTTTAGTAAGTATTAAAGGTCTATGTAATGGTTGTTGGTATTTAAAGAATTTTAAATTCTCTCTAACGGACTCAAGTCAATTGCTTGAAGTTGCGGGATTATTTAATGATGCCTATCGTTTACAAGAAGTTGATCTATCAAGTTTTAATATAAATTTTAAAGAGAAAAAAGAGCAATGCGAGAAAGTCTCTCGCGCATCTGAGTATGAGAGATGGTGTGAGATATTTTCAAAAAAAGATGCTTATCAAGCAAATGATCCTAATACCAAATACACAGACGAGTACCTGAGAATTTGGTGGTATGAGTTAACTATATATGGAAAACTTGGAGATTATGGAAGCAATTTAGGAAAAAACTATTCACTTCAAAAAGTTCGTCTTCCATCCGGATACAATTTTGATTGGACTCGTCAGTGGTATGATAATACGAACGAATTAATGAAAGAAAGGTTTAGAGCTACTTATGTTGGGCTTTCTATTTTAAGAATTCCATTCATACTTGAAATTGATACAGCTGGTAATATGCATCTTGCTTGTCCTGGTGAGGAATTTTTACAAGTAAACAATGAGATTGGTCGCTATGTAGGACAAGATTGTCTAACGCTAGATGATTGGAAAGATCATGTGAAAATCTATGCAAATTTTGAGAATGAAAATAAAAGGCAAGAAATGGCCGGATATTTAGCTGGGAAAGTTCTTCGATTTGATGATTATGATTCTGAATAGAGTGACTCCGCTCTTGCAGACGCCTTCGAGAAAATGTTAGGAGAATAGAAATAGAGACTAATTCTCTATTTCATTCCAATTGTAGTTACTAACAACTCCAAGAAAATCGTCTTTTCGACGGGCCATGTATTCAACTGTAAAGCCATGTTGGGCTAATGCTAAAATAGAAAGAATAGTTCTCCCTTTAAATAGATCATTTAATAAACTCATTTTTCCATCCTTTGTTACAAGATAATTTCTTTGAAATTTATCAGGATGATAGGAGAGGGATGAATTGTTACTACTTGGATTAGTACAGGCATATTGCCTATGCTCACCATACTCACCTTTTTCATGAAATACCGTGAAATTGAATGAAATATAGTGAAAATCAAAAAGTACGAAGAACTTCACTATTGCCGCTAACCGGTCGAATTTGATGAGGATTATTTAATGTTGCTCTTGATGTCGGGTAGTTCGAGCATTGACTATATGAGTAATAAAGTTTAAATTATAACTTCAACACCAAGGAGGTTCTCATGAAAAATTCAAACATCATTTCAAAAAGAACATCTTTGGGTCTTCTAGAATAATATAGCTATCCATTTTTGTTCTTTATTTTAAGTTTAATTTTTAACTAATTTAAAGGGTATTACAATGACATTACAGGAAAATGATATGCAGCTATTTGCTAAGGCTGTTTTGGATACGTTTGATCTAAAAGAATTTAGCATTGATAGAGAAAAGGCTCTTATTGGTTTAAAAGATGACATTTCTTCCGAATTTGAAGATTTGAACTCTGAGGAAACTAAGAAGGCAAGAAACGATCACTTTAAAATTGAGGGAGCAAAGCCAGAAGACTATTTCGAAAAGGTACTGCTCTTAGACTCAGGCAGGAAAGTTATTTATGGTATTCGTCATATGGGTGGAAATCCTGATTTGCCATTTGTTCAGCTTACTCCTAACTATCAAATATACTCTAAGGCAGAGGCCTTGGAAGTATATGAGAAAGTTCGACATGAGTTTGAGGTGTTTAAACCAAAGTTTCTAAGTTTTTGGTCTAGAGATCAAATCGATGCAGATTTTTTTGGCTCTATTTATATGGTGTCGACATCAAAGAAAATGAAACTCTTGGATGAATGGTCACTAGAGAGTGATTTAACTTTTACTAAAATAACTGATGATTCTTACTATGACTGGTATGAAAGCGGCTACAAAGAGTTCCACGAATCTTCTCCAGAGTTAAGTCAGAAGGTAACTGTAAATAGCGTTGATTCAATGAGAGATTCACTAGAGGAGGGATTACTTTTTTATGTTGAATTTCAAGGAGAGAGAATTGGTTTGATCGCCGGAGAGAGGAGTAAACTACTTGGGCATGACGGAATTTATTTTCATGAAATATTTATTTCTAAAAAGTGGAAAGGTAAGGGACTTGCTAAGGCGATCCAGAGAAAATTTATAGTATCAAATACTGTTGAACATGAACTTGTCTGGGGAACAATCGACGCCCACAATTTGCCGTCATTTAAAACGGCGAAATCCAATGGGAGAAGACCTATGAGGTATGAGTGCTTTGTTGATTTACCTCTTGGAGACTCTAATGATTAGTAGAAAAGCTAAAGAAATTGAGTATCAGAGTATATTTCTTATGGGGCAAGATGTTTGGTCAGATAACATGAGTGAGACAGAGTATTTAGAAACTTGCTTTAAGTCAGAGAAATATAAAAAAGGACAGTGGTGGATTTTAGAAGATAATGGCCACATTGTTAGCTCGTTAATTGTCTATAAATTCAAGGACCAATCTTTCGGGATTGGTTCTATTGCTACTTGTCCCTATGAAAGAAAAAAGGGATATGGATCAAAACTATTAACAGACGTAATAGGAGTATATAAAATATCTGGGCATCCGATATTTTTATATTCAGATATTGATGCGCCATTTTATGAAAGATTTGGTTTTATGACTTTACCTGAAAAATATCAAAAGTATAGAAAGTCGGTATGTATGTGCTTTGGGGAATACGATGATTCATTTGAACCGCCTGCGTATTTTTAGTGAAGAAATTCAATGTAACTCGAAAGTAAAAGTACAAATTCAATTTCTAAGAACCACTGGTCCATTGTCAATACTTACTTATGAACCTATACTTTTAATAAAATAAAAAAACTTTAAGACCACGAGATAAAATTTATGATTTCTCTATATCAAATTAAGAAGTTCACATTAATAGGATTACTAATTATAGGCAATAATACGATGGCAAATATTGATGATAAAGTTAGAGATGTAGTTAAGAAATATAATATCCCATCATTATCTGTCATGGTTCTGTCACAAGAAAAAATTCTAGTTCAGTCGAGCTTTGGTGTTAGAAAAAGTGGCGAAGATGATAAAATCAAAGAGACTGATTCATTTCACCTTGGTTCGTGTGGTAAAGCATTTACTGCGACTTTGATTTTGAAGCTACAGGATGAAGGAAAGCTTAGTGTTGAGGATTCAATTACAAAATATTTAAAGACTCTTGATGCAAAAAAATTCGCTGATATAAAAATCAAACACCTCTTATCACATACTGGTGGCATAAAGGCCAATGTCGAGGGCGGGCCTTGGGGGAGTATGTTTTCATTTGATATCACTCCATCTCAAGGAAGAGACATTGCAATTAATTTCCTAAATACAGCTAAGCGAACAGCTAAAGCGGGCTCTGAATTTATCTACAGTAATATTGGATACATGCTTCTTGGGCAAATTATTGAAAAAGTTGAATCTAGGCCATTTGAAGAAGTTCTAACGACAAAACTGTTTAAACCTTTTGAAATGAACTCTTGTTCATATGGTCCAGCTGGTAGAAATGATAATTCATCACAGCCTTGGGCACATCAGTTCGTTGATGGAAAATATATTCCACAAGACCCAAAGTTAATAGGCTCAGATAATCCACCAGCATTAAGCCCTGCGGGAGGAATAAGCTGTGGTCAGGGTGATTGGGCCAAGTTTATTTGGTTTGTTATGAATGTTGGAAAAAATAGTAAATATCTAAGCCCTGAGGGAAGAGCGTTTATAAGCAAAGTAAATCTTGATGATTACACTTTTGGTGCATGGGGAAAGGTTAGTCGAGATTGGTCTGGAATATTACTAATTCATGCAGGATCAAATACACTTAATTACTCATATGCGATTGTAGGTCTCGATAAGAAATTTGCCTTTTTGATAAATACAAACTCGCCATCACAAGAAGCGGTTCTTGAAATGGTTCCTTTCCTAAAAGAGTATTACATAAACTCCTTGCAATAAGTATTGAATTGCTTCTTTTAAGATATGAATACAGTTTACTTAGTCACACGTGTGACGAAATAAAATTAACATGGCTTTTCTCAGTCTTTATAGAGCTAAGTATCTAATAGCATTAATCTTTGAATCAAAAAAATAAGGTATAATACTGGATTTCTTTTGTCAGGCAAAACGTACTTAGTGAAATATTTTTTTTTGTCGTGTAAAATTATCTGACTAAATATCTTAAGAGGATTTTTTGATGAAATTAATGAAGTATCTTATTTTACCACTATTAGTAACACCTACCCATGCAAGTTTAACAAGTGCATCAATGTTTAAAGAAATGATTTCTACCAATCCTGGAGTTATTTCTGGAAGAACATCACGTGCATTATCATTTCTTGCAAAGAAGGATGATATTAAAATTACTCAAAAAGACCTTTCTGCAGGAGCTGCCGGAGCGGGGTCGAGCTATGAGGCCACTGTTGAAATTACTAACTTTAGCGGTTTCTACGGAGGTGCTGGAGGTGGACCAACTCTTGAGATATTTGGTGAGACAGGATCGGGTGGTCGTACAAATGATATAAAAGCACCCAATAACACAGCTATCGCTCAAAAAAACAAGTCGGAGTCTTCATTAACTCTTATCAATGTAGGACTAGGAATCTGGAAAGGTTTTGGTGTTAGTGTTGTGAAGGCAACTGCTGAAGATAAAAATAGTTATGAGTTAGATGTTGCTGGTTCCAAACAAGCTTTCAATATTAAACAAGAAAATGAACTAACAGCTTTAACTGCTGGTTTTGCCTTTAACCTCGGTCTTGATTTCGGTCTTTTTTATACTAAGAGTTCACTGAAGACCAAAGGTGGTGCCGAAACAGCTGAAGGGGGAGGAACTACTCCTTCGGATGATAGAATTGGTGGTGGTGTTGGTTTTTCGACGAAGCTTCTTAGGGCAGAAGTTGGTTACATAAAATATATGAAAGCAATGCAGAGAGAGACAGGAAAGGTAACTCCTTCGATGGTAGAAGGTACGGTTGAAACAATTTTTGGAAAACTAAAGTTAGGTTATACTGGCCGTTATATTCAAAATGGTTTTTTCATGCACAGAGGGATTTTATATAACCTACTGGCGTTTCAAGGTAACTCGGAAGCTCGTTTAGAAAATACATTTAACTTCGCTTACGGTAATGACACAAAAGGACATTCTTTTAGCGGTTCTTTTTCTATCGGTACTGTTAAGTCTAAGCAGACGAATGGGTATATTTCTAGTGACGAGAACAAATATGACACAGAAACAAAAACCCAATCAATGAGTTTAAGTTACGCGTATATTTTCTAAATTATTTTTTAAATCAGAAGCAATTTTCTATTTCTAGGCCACGTCTGTGGCCTTTTTATTTGTCTATATTACAAACTAAATTGATGGAGAACTCAATTGTCTCTTGATTGCAGCAATGAGGTTCTCTTTATTAAGTGGCTTGGTGATAAAATCATTGGCACCGGCCTTGAGCCCGCGCTCATTCTCTTCTGGTAGTGCATGGGCACTCATAATGATAATGGGCGTTTTGTCTTCGCTATCTCTTAAAATTTTAACGGCACTTAATCCATCAAGTTCCGGCATTTGAATATCTGTTAGTATCAGATCATATTGGGTTTCTTTATATCTCTCTAAAAGTTCTACTCCATTGGTGACATAATCAACTTCAAAATCTTGACCATTGAGATAGACTTTTAGAAGAAATTTTGCATCCTCATCATCCTCTGCTGCAAGTATACGTTTTCCGCGAAGTGTTGATTCAGTTTCTTTTAATATTTCTTTCTCGACAACGGTAGGGACATTTTCGCTACTTACTTTTGCATCAGTAAATGGTATTTCGAGTGTAAAAGATGTTCCTCTTCCTTTTGTCGAATTAACACTAATTGTTCCCCCCATCATTTCAATAATATTGTTAACGATAGAAAGTCCAAGTCCTACGCCACCTTGATTGCGTCTAAAGGTTTCATCTTCTTGGCTAAAGGGACTAAAAATATTCGCAAGATACTTTTCATCAATACCAACGCCACTGTCTGAAACACTAAAAGTTACGAGATATTCACCATTATCAGCTTTAACATTTTTACATGTTAATCTGATAAACCCTTCTTCCGTAAACTTATATGCATTATTTAGTAAATTAATTAAGACCTGACGTAGCCTTACTGGATCTCCATGTAGATTGATGTCATCCGCCTCGACAATACATTCAAATTGAACATTTGTGTCTGAGAACTTGGTCATAATGATATTATTAACATCATGAATTAGCTCGTGAAGCTTAAAATCATCATTTCTAAGCTTAATCTTACTTACTTCGTGACTTGATACATGGAGAATATCTTCGAGAATTTTTAAAAGATGATGACCACTTTTTTCCATCCTCTCAATGTAGTCGAGGCGGGTGTTCTCATCAGGCTCATTCTTTATGAGATTTGAATATCCCAGAATGGCATTCATCGGAGTGCGAATTTCATGACTCATATTCGCTAAAAAGATCATCTTGGAATGTGTTGCCACATTTGCTTCTCTAAGGGCATTTTGTAGCTCGGATCTCGTCTTAAGTAATTCCCTGTTTTGTTTTTCTTTTTGTGTGAGAAAGAAATAAAGGATTAATGTAAAAAGAAAGAGCGCCGTCGGAAATAAGTACTGTGGAATATCCATATAGTTAGAAAGAAACTTATCTGTAGCAAATACTTCTAGTCTCCATTTCTGGCCGTAAATATCGATTTCTCTTATTTCACTCAGAATTGCAGATGGCGGTTCTATCTTCTTGGAAATGACTTCATTTGTTGCGAGATCGGTAATAAGAATTTCAAGATCATTTTTTCTAATATCTTCAGTAATTGGACCTAAGAAATTTTCGAGATAAATAACTGAGGCAAGATATCCTTTTAGTTTCGCGCGACGGGCTTCAATATCTTGAGGGATAAAGTTCCCTTCATATACAGGAAGAGTTATCGCGAAACCTGGTGCAGAGTTCTGATTTGTATTTGAATGCACAACTCTAAACGTATTAGATGCCATCGGCCTTCCAGTATCTCTAGACTTATACTTTGACTGCATACGCTCTGGCGACCACGCAAGATCAAGACCTATTGAAAGACTGTGACCTCTTGTTGTAATTCCATAGAGGACTGGGAAATGTTCCTCGCGATCTTTTGCTGTGATTAGTTTTCCATCACCGTCTGGTTCAACGATCTTGAAATTTGTTACACCTTTCTTTCTTGCTTTCACCTCGAATTCTATTCTATCTTTTTCAAATACACGAGGCTGCCATTCAATCATCAAGATAGCATCTTTTCTCGTGCTCAAGTTTTTAGTAAACTGATTAAATTCATATGCATTTAGGTCAGGAAATGTATTAAGAAGATTAGAAAGAGAGTATAGTACTTCCGTTGACACACTTAAGTCGGAATTTATCTTGGAATACGACTGCTCGAGTTGTTTTCTAATTCCTGAGCTTGCGTTTAATCTCTGCTTCTCGTATGTTAATTTAAAGAACCACCCAGAAAGTGTAAGTCCAACTATAAGGAATAGATATTTGATGAAAACATTTTTTTTCTGTGCTCTTTCTTCCATTGTGGCGACTCTTATTTGCTAAATGACGTATAAGTAATTATACATTCATGAAAGAGTCGATTTCAACCTTTGAGTTAATTAATCTTTATTGATAAGCCATTTATGAAGGTAAACCTCTATTATTATTAAAAGTGGTCATGCCATTCTTTTAGGCTAGATAGTTTTATAAAATTCTGATGTTCGTCTATATCGGATAAATTCTGGCTATTTACTCGAATTTCTGTTTTCAAGCATAGGGGCCGTTTAATAAAAGGCTACATTTAGGTCGTGACTATTACGGTCACGCAAGAGAATTGGCATTGAACAAATGATTGATAGGTCTTTAGAAATGCATTTATTTCAAAATTATTCTATAATTTTCAGATGACACTACAATTAGAAACTAAAAGAATGATTCTTACACTTCCATCTGTTGGGAGTGAAGATCAGATTGTTGAGTTTTATAAAGAGAACGAAAATTTCCTTGCTCCTTGGGACCCAAAGAAGCCAGATGGTTTTTATACTCAAGAGTTTTGGAGAGAAAAAAACCTTCAAGCAATTAGGGAATTTGAAAATCAAAAATCTCTACGCCTTAATATATTTCTTAAAAGCTCAAATGAATTAATTGGCATGGCCAACTTTACAGGTTTTGAAAGAGGGCCTTTTCAATGTTGTCGTCTTGGATACAAGTTGGGACAGAAATTTGAAGGGCAGGGTTTGATGACAGAAGCATTAGAAGAATCGATTCGTTATATATTTGATGAATTAAACTTTCATCGAATAGAAGCGAACTATATTCCAAGTAATGAGCGTAGTGGAAATGTTTTGAAACGCCTTGGCTTTACTGAACATGGAGTTGCTGAAAATTACCTTTTGATCGCCGGGAAATGGCAGGATCACGTACTTACAAGTAAAACCAATGCAAGCTGGAAAGACCTAAACTAAAGACCATACTTATTCGCGATTTTTATATACTCCTTTGAGTTAATAACTTTTTTAAGTGCCTTTTGCCACATTTCTATTTCACTATCTGGAATATCTTTGGTCGCTACAATATACAGAGGAGCTTCTGTAACTTTAACAGGGGTTTCTTTAAGGACATCCAATGGTTGATTCAATTCTTTCATCCAATGAATATAGCCTAGTGCTGTTTCACTGATGGCAAGGTCACAACGGCCTATTATCGTTTTAAGGTAAATACTTTTAGCTCTTGTGCTCGTATCTAGATTCTTAAAACCAAGCTCGTTTAGTTTGTTAAAGATTAGGCCGCCACTTCTACTGCAGATTGAATTTACTTTCTTTGCATCAGCGATCGATTGAATTACTAGTGAGCTATTTTTTCTTTTGTAAAAATGTATGGACTGAGAACCAAAAGGGCCGATCCACTTATATCGTTTTTCTCTTTCTTTAGTTTTGATAAATGAGAATAGCATTGTACGCTTAGATGTTTCTAAAGTTTGAGTCGCGCGCATACTAGGATAAATCTTTATATCCTCTTTAATGCCAAGTTCTTTTATTATTAGTTGTACAAGTTCAGTTGAATAACCTGTGATGACATTGTTTTCAGTATAATTATAGGGAGGCCATTCTTCAGTGATCAGAGAAATAGGTTCCATTGCCACGCTAGGTAGTGGACTACTAACTAATAGTGTAAGAGCAAGTAACAAAGCTATTCTCATGGCAGTATCATACACTAAATAAATAATATTGAAAGCGTGTTTTTTGAATTTGTGCGGTGGATTGAGGGTCTTATGATTATTTAAAGAAGAAATCGAAGATTAATTACTGTAGTCAAAGAAGATTTCTTATATTTCTTAGTTTCGAAAAGTAATTGCTTATTCTTAGTCAATTTCCAATTCAAGTAAGATTTCAAGATCGTCATGTGCTCATCTTTAAATTGACGGTATTCATAGTTAAGTCCATATTTCAAATTACTTCCAAGATAACCAAAAAGATTTGTTTCGACTGATAAGTAAGGATTCCAAAAGTTTTCCATTTCTTGATTTCCAATATTAACGAAGTAATTAAAATATGTAAGGAATTCATAAGTGTGTCCTATTCCAAAATATGTGAGATTGTTTAAGTTTTGTTCATTACTCATTCTTTGGAGGCTAGAACTAAATTGCCAAGAAGTGTCTTTAAAGAAGCGATGATAAGGTTGAAAAAGTGTTAGGGTAATGAGATTGAGTTCATCTAGTCTTAATTTCTTATTATAGCTAAATTGAGTTTCAAGTACTTTTAGTTGTGTTTCACTGAGTGACCTATTTTGAAATGAAAACCTATCTATTAGGACAGGACGAATTTTAAGTAAGCCTGTATAATCTGAATTGTATCTAGCTCCTAGAGATACTAGAAAAGTATTATCTCTTTCTCTTGGGGAAGATATTTGATCGTGGATTTCAGTTGTCTTAATATGAATAATTCTCATATTGTCTTTATAGGAATTGTCATAAATTCCTTCTCGTTTAAATTTATATTGTGCATAGTAAAAATAAGCTGTTCCTATGCTGGGATCTGTGTCGATTGAAATTTTTTTCGATCCATTAATAATCATTTCTAGTTCATTTTTTTTTGTGCTGCTTAGTTGATCGATGTAGAATTTTGCGATTGTAGAATAAGGGAGAATTTTCTTCGAATTTGCTTTCCCATTACTGTATTTATTGAAAACACTGCTCGGAAGAGTGTATAGATAGTTCTCTGTTGCATTGGATTCTAGAATAGTACTTAGTAGAGCATCAATCCGATAAGCACAATTTTGATTTAGAAAATAATAGTCAAATTGCGCCTTATCAAGTTCATAGAGATGGTATTTAAATAGTAATAGCTGTTTACTTGTTAAAGATAACTCCGTCGAGAAAAGATAGCGTTGTTCTTTATTAGAATATTCATGAAACTTCTTAAAGATAGGTTCAACGATGTAATAACCAGGATAACCTCCAGTTAACCCTCTGGCGGAATACATGAGAAAGCCATCACTCTTGTTCGTTAATGCGGAAAAATGTATTGCCTTATCTGTTAGCTGAATTTCTGAGTTTTGATGTATTGAGAGCATGATATGGCCAAAAGCTGATGATGGAGCATTAAAGTACTCTGAGGTTAAAAGAATACTTAGGTGCTCTCCGGGAATATTTTCTAGAAAACTTTGTAGTCCCACACATTTTTTTAAATCATAAACAGGTGTTGATTTAATATTTTCCTTTAGTGTGAGATAACGCGCAGGAAAGGCACATGCAAGCGCTCTTGAGTTCTGGTCTTGTTTGTTTATTGCTTCTTGAAAGGAAAAAAATTCCTTGCTCATGTCCTTGCTGAAAGTAAAGAATTCTTGATTCTTGATTTGTGATATATCGTTATCGTTAGTGTAGTAAAGCTTTTTGAACGATGAAGGAATAGAGTTCGCATGTATTTTAAGCGACACAATTAGAAGCAGAGAACATATTATAGATTTTAAAGCGGATTTCATATACCTTGATTGTATAATAATTTTAACAATTAAGGAGAGAGAATGTTAAAAAAAATTAGTGCCGCAGTAATTGCTTTAGTTATCTTTACCGGTTGTGCTGGAGTAATTAAGGGAACAAGTCAGACCGTTACTTTTACATCTGAACCATCTGGTGCGGAAGTTATTATTGATGGTACTTCACGCGGTATGACACCTTTAACAGTAAAACTTAAAAAAAATATGTATGACACGATTATTATAAAGAAAGATGGTTATAATTCAGTAACAAAGCCTCTTGAAAAAGTTTACGATGCGACAGCGCTACTTAATATCTTTTGGGATTTAAGTACAACAGATTTAATTACTGGTGCCGCTTATGAGTATGAGCCAAACTCTTACCATGTGAGACTAGAGAAAGAATCAAATAAGTGAATGTTTAGCTTTGATATGATGAGAGCTGATACGAGCTCTCATTTATCAGTCTTTGTTCTAATGTTTTATTTCGAAATCGCAGCAGAGTATCTTGTTGGAAATGGCAGACACCTCATTTCTCTCAAAGAACTTTCTCGTTCATATATGTCCGAGTCCGAAGTTGAATCGTGTCTAGAAAGCTCTCATAATGCACCTGAGCTTATTAATTGTATAAAAAAAAATAATCAGTGAGGATTTCTTATCCTCACGAGATTACTTCGTAAGAATGGCAATGAATTGTCAGACTTTATTAATTGCTGATATTTCGATCATTCTATAGACTTTAAAACAATAACTGAGGACATAAAGAAATGATATCAAAGGAAAAAGTTCTTGCTTATATTTTTAGGGAAGTAAATGGACTTCTTGAGGTTCTTGTTTTTGACCATCCAGGGGTTTCGGAAGTAAATCCTCAAGTGCCTTCTGGAACAATTGATGAGAACGAAAAGCCCTCTTTCGCAGTGTTAAGGGAAATAGAGGAAGAGTCAGGCCTCGTTTTCGAAGCAATGGATATTCACTTAGGTGTTTTTGAACATGATGCTTCTTATAAGGGTGAAACTCATCAAAGACATGTATTCTCACTTGTGACAAATGGACTACCTGATTCATGGACTCATCAAGTTAAGTCTTTGGACGAAGATAATGGTGAAATATTTAACTACTACTGGTTGCCGCTTGAAGTCGCAAAGGCCTCTCTCGTTGCGGAACAAGGAAAGTATCTACCTGCAGCTAATGGTCACATAATCAATTCTAGTGATATTTTTACAGAACTTTATAATGAAGAATTAAAAATAGCAGGCACAAATGCGAACTTATCTAAATATTTTGGATTAAAACGTGTTGCCGCACATTACTTTAAAATACCATCTGGATATCGAACTTCAGAGCCTCATGCTGAAAGTATGGAAGAGGAATTTGTTTTTGTGATCTCTGGACAAATTGATCTTTGGCTGAATGGAAAAATTAAAACAATGAAAAAAGGTGATTGCATCGGATTTCCCTCGGGGACAGGTGTTGGTCATTGTTTTATTAATAACTATGAAATTCCTTGTGAGCTCTTTGTTTCTGGAGAGAGAACTAAAAGTGAAAATCAGTATCACTTTCACCTCGACCCAAGCTTGAAAGATGTTTGTGGAGTGAAATGGTGGGATGATATGCCAAAGCAGGTGCTTGGAACTCATCTTGGATTACCAGGGACTGTTAAATCTGATGAATATGATGATTCAATTACCACTCTAAATGGATATGCTAATTTGACAGATGAAAGTTACTCATATCCTGGAGATAGTGAGACATTTGGCAATGGTGTATGTTTAAGTCGTCCCTTTGGTTTGAAGAATATCGCCATTTGGCTTGAGAGAGTACCTGTGGGGAAAAGAACCTCATGGCCACATGCTCACTCAGTAGAAGAAGAATTTGTTTTTGTCCTTGAGGGGGAACCAACGGTTTTATTAGATAGTAATGAGTTTTCTGCAAAACCTTTTGATGGGATTGATTTTAAGGCCGGGTCCGGTATTGCTCACACTTTGATTAATAAAACTTCTGACTTTATCTTTTATCTCTGTGTCGGTGAGTGTGATCCTGTAGGAGATAAAATATACTATCCCCAGCACGCAGCAAGAAATAAAGAGATGAAGGACAAGGGGCTGCTTTGGGAGGAGAAGTGGCATGATTGAAACGCCAAAAGTTGGTTGCGATCTAGTTCTCTAAAATATATAGAAACATCGAGTTCAATTAATTATCATCGAGAAATTTGTCCCTTCTACTATTTGCCATATTTTTGGAAAACATAAGCGAGTTTATACGCGCGGGCTGTCAATTATTTGGTCATACGACTAGATAAACCTACAAAAATACATCGTTTTTCTTATCATTTTAGCCATTTCTTTGGCATGGGCATTGCTTTAGATTTAAGTATGAAAATTCTAAAACTACTATTAATTTTTACCCTAATGTTTTCTTCTATTGCTGAGGAATTCAAATTTAAGCAACCAACTCTTCAAGAATATATGACTGTCAAATCATATGAAGATGAGATTATTACTATTGGTGGTATTGATATTCGCCGAGGTGATCTCTTGGAAAGTAGTCGAGTTAATCATGAAATTATCAATTGTGATGGGCCAAAGAAGACATCTCTTTTTGATGAACCAGCCTTTCAAACTTCACTCAATATTGCACTTGTAGCGACTGTTTTACATACAACCCTTCAGGCACCTGAAGATAAAAAGAAGCATGCTCTTGTGGGGGCCGTGATTGGGCTTGGTGCTACAAAGTTGTGTGAGAAAATCTACAACGGAGATGACAATAGGCTTATTTGTGCGTTGACTGGAGCTGGAGCCGCCTTACTTGCAGGGCTTGGAAAAGAAGTATATGATTCTGGCGGTCGCGGAAATGTTGATGCTATGGATGCTGTCTACACATTTGTTCCTGGGGCACTTATTAGTTTTAAATTTTAGGAGTTAGACATGATTCAAAAAATCAGTGCAATGACATTTTTTTTAATAATTGGATTTCAATCTTTTGCTCAAGATATTTGTAAGCAAACAAAAATAGAAGATCAGAACGTAATCGTCTGCTTTTCAGAGACTAAGGTTTGTAAGTATTTTAATTATCATGATATGGCACCAACTCTAACATACGACTGCTGGAGTAATAAGGATGACGATCGCAATTCCGCAAAGAGATCGGGATGCTCTAATGGTGATGAAAATTGGCCAGAATGTGCAGATGGATACATTTTAGAATAAATACCTTACTTTCAGATAGCTTTAATTCTTGTGCTTATTTATTGGCACAAGAAATGCCATTTTTTCCTTAGAATAGTAGTGTTATCTACCTGATTTTCCATCGGCAATATCATTCTTTTTACTACTTGAGTTCTATTTCGTTTACAATAATTGGTACTTATAAATATGGAGTTTTAATGAAGTACCTTCTTGTATTGTTAATCGCTATATCAGCAAAAGCACTTGTAAAGCCTGATGTTGTTATTACGGCAATTTATTGTGAAACCTTTGGTTATGCACCCGTGATGGGATATGAAAGAGGAAATAATACGCCCCCAGGTTTAACTAATCTTTATAAGTCTCATGTTAATTTGTTCCGCGCCAATGGCATCAAACTTTCACAGATTCTAACTGATGTACAAATCTATGCTAGAACGGCCGGCGGGGGTAATGGTACAAAAGGGACAGACCAAAAGTGTTCAAAAGTAAGCTCTGATAAAACTATTTTGGAAAATTATAATTTACTGAAAAGAGCTTATTGTGAAAATTTGAAAGTTGATCGGGATGATAGTGATCCAAATTTTATACATCGCTTATGGAAGCTATACTCTGGACAAGCAACTATCGAAGAATTTAAAAATGAATTCAATGGCCTCGCTTCTAGCTCAGGTCAAAATGAGAAGAAGTGCTCTGGATACTCTGATGTTACAGTTTCACAATCTGTAAAAGAAGATAAGACTGATTTGAATAATTTTGAATTTCTTTCACTTGAAGAAGTTTATAGTCCGAATAATATCTATCTTCCAAACTATAAGGGAAAACCGTACTGTGAACAACAGGGGCAGGCCCAATTTGAGAGATTTGAGTTGTTCGCAAATTTTAATGAAACATTTTATAAGAAACTTGTAGGGTGTACTGACAAGGCCCTTCAAGGAAATGATAAGAATTGTTTTGAAGTTGAGCTACGAGTTAAATCAATGAAAAGGGAGTGCCTGAAAAATAAAGGTGATCAAACTGAGTGTCTTTCAAATGCTGATTTGTGGGGTAACCTCGAACTTGATAAGAATAACTGTGGAAGAAAAATTGATTGGGCCGGTATTCATCATTCACGTAACCTAACAAATCCAAGTCTGAAAATTCTTTGCAGTCTTGACTCTTATACTCCTTCAGTGTTGGCCGATGATGGGTTGATTAGTATTGGAAGTAGGGAAGAGCCTTATGCTAAACAGATGGTAAGCTACAATCAATGTATCAATCAGGCCTGTTATGATACTCAACGTGAATTTTTTCCTAAGAAAATTTCTCTAGAACAAAAAATTAATAAAGAGTGCAAAGAGACTTATCCCTATGAAAGAGAGTGTACATCTAATCCAATCGCTCTACATGGTAACCCTCCCACTTACATGTGTGACGGGCAAAAAGATTACAACATCCAGTGTGTATATACTTTCCCAATTGCGATGGAAAATGGAAAGGCCCCAGATTTTTTAAAGGAACGAATCAGTAAAGAAGCCGATTGGGCTAAAAAATTCCATGGGCGCTATATTAATAATCAAACATTTGCTCAAGTTGGTCCTAATGGAGAAAACTTAAATACAACTGCATGGTATGTTTTCAGTCTTGATTCACAAGCAAAGTATGTTAGGGGTGGTTATCGTGTTTACGTTAACTGTGATAGTAATAAATTTGTTCCTGAAGTAGATGGTGAAGGAAATCCAGTTTTTAAAGATAAGTCGAAGGGACAAATATCTTGGATAGATTCGTCAAAGCAGACCACGATGAAAACTACCTTGAGAAATAATCAGGGCAAAAAGATTGCTGGTAGTGAAAGTGGTGGTAAAGACTCTGATCATTTATCTCCAGGGACTGAGTCATTTTCGAAGTCAGCTTCTTCATCTGGCTCTGGACTAAAAAGTGTTGTTCAAGGAGCTAAGATGTTAAGAGAAATTTCTGGAGGTTCAAATACACTTTGTAGTTCTGCAGTTGCATCACAAATAGCAGGTGACTTGAGAAATGAAATATCTAATCTAACTTCAGATTTAAGAAAGCAGGCCATTGAGGCAAATTGTTGGGAAAATAAAAAGATAAGTATGAATAGTCCCGATTGTGATCATTTTAAGGCAAAAGATATCGTTTTAAATCTTTCAAAACGTAGACAAGAAATTTATAAGGAGTACCAGGATAAATATCGTGCGCAAGCTTCAGATAATAAGGCATGCTCAGGAGAGTATGAAAACTTTGAAGATGCTGTTAATAATTCTGAAGTCTAAGAAGTTGAACTATTCTTTCCTCTTTTCCTAGCCGAAAGAATATCGACTATCCATTGCTGTATTTTTGGAGACAATTGAGGAGCTTCCTCCTCTTTGTTTCAATTATATCGTCACTCATTTCGATAACGCCCATCAGACCTGTCCTATCTTTCACGCTGGAGAAATAATTCCTATGTTGACGAAAAGTGCTAGTTATTGTCAACAGATGTCCTGGTCAGGGCTAAATGAATTATGGATATTAAGCGTACAAACAACTGTACACGGAGAGAGAAATGAAAAAATTACTAGCAGCGATTTCACTAATTATCGGCCTTAATTCCAACGCTGTTCTTTTGAGCTGTTCATCGGAACCACACACTAATGGAGAGGATTCACATATTGGATTAGATGGTGAGTTTGAATTGGATTGTATACAATTAAGTAAGAGACACGATAATGTGGTAATCAGTGCCAATGTCATTACAAAAGGAATTGGATGGAGGCAAAACTTTTTAAAAGGTGTTCTAATTTCTTGCCCGCTTAGAAAAAATATACGAGATGGTGAAAAATTCTATGGAGGGCATGTTCAAGCCGATCCTTTTATTGGTGGCTCCGCTGGTGTATTTCTAGGAAAGGGAGCATGTTTTATGGGTGGAATCGAGTTCGCTTTTGGAGCTTCTATTGCAGGGGCAAGCATTGAGTTTACTGTTTACTAAAAATATAAATATTCACAGTGTATCAAGCAAGAGGTTGAGCGATTAAAGTGTTTTAATCGCATACTCTATGCCTTAAATTCTTGAAGAGGCCACTCTATAGTAATTGTTACGAAACCGAGCAAAATAGTACTTCGTCTAGTGATGATGTCCATGACCTGAATTGTCTGAACTCATCTGAGACTTTGCCTTAACATCTACAGTTACTTCCTTATTATCATCAAATAGAAGTTTTAAGTTCACTACTTGATCTTCTTTAAGTGGGGATTTAAGACCGAAAACCATGACATGATAACCACCAGACTTGAGTTCAACAGAGCTATCTTTTTTGATTTCAATTTGATCAACTTTTCTCATCTTCATCATGCCATTACTCATTTCCATTGAATGTAGTTCAAATGTTTTCGCAAATTCACCAGTCGCACCAAGAAGTTTAATATCTTTTTTTGAGTGATTCATAATATTCATCGAAATTGATGTCATAGTTGAACCCGGAGGAAGAATTTTAATCGTTGGGTTTACGACGTGAATTTCATCCATTGCAAGAGATGTTAAAGATACAAGTACTAGTGTAATAATTTTTATTAATTTCATTTCTTTGCTCCATAAGCATTAAGTATTGTTTTAAGTTTATCAAGAACAACCACTTTGGGTTGGCCATGTTGAATTGATGGAAGTATTTCGCCTTTTGGAGAAATAATAATCATATCAGTTGTATGATCAATCGTGTAAGCCATCGAGGACTCAATTGGCATTTTATAGACTGAGATACCAAATTTATACGTGAAATTTTGAAGGTCTTGTAATGGAATCATTACTGGGGTGATTTTCTTATCAAAGTAATGGGCATAGGTTGTCATGTCTTCGAGACTATCTCGTTCTGGATCAACTCCAATAAAAAGAAAAGTAATTCGATCTTTCTCTTCTTGAGTGAGTTCTTTGAAAACTCTCGACATGAGACTAAGTGTTGTTGGGCAGGCTTCGGGACAAGTCAGAAAGCCAAAATATAAAATGACAAGTTGTTCTTTTTTCCTAAGTTCATCGAGCGTAATCTGACCTGTCGGTGTTGTAAGTGAGTAGCTGTTTGGATTAAAGTCGCGGCCAGGTTCGAGCTTTAAAATTGAAAAGCTAATTCCACCGATGAGGGTCATTGCGAAGAGTAGATATTTCAGATTTCCTAACATTTTTTCATCTTACCTTTTTGTTGTGGCTATGGGGATGCATCAAATTGTTGCATATAAAAATATATCGGGGTGGTGAATGTCCACAAGAATGGTATCCATTCCCGCAAGCTTTGCTCCTGTCAGGCCAATATCGCCATCATCAAGGAAGAGACACTTATTCATTTGAACTCCTAGGCTCTTGCATGCAAGCTCATAAGGTTCAGTACTATCTTTACCTTTTTCAGTGTCATCAGAGCATACTACAGCTTGGAAAAAATGATCTATCCCTAATTTGGGAAGGAGCATGTCAACAACTTGATGACTACCTCCAGTAATCGCTGCCATAGGAGTTTTTCCATAGTAATTCTTCAAAATACTAACTACAGGATCAATGAGTTTTACATTTGGAAGATTTTGAAGGTAACGGTTTCTTTTTTCTGTCGCTAATTTATTTGGATCGAGCTGTACTTTGAATGTTTCGTTAACGATTCTAACAATTCTTGTGCTCGCCATCCCAGTAGTCTTTTTTAGAAAATCAAAGTCCACTGTCACACCATAATCTCTAAAAGTGTCGACCCATGCTTGATCGTGTATTTCTACGGAGTCGACAACTGTTCCGTCGAGATCAAAGAGGAGTGCATCATATGAATTGAGGTCAAAATTAAGAAGTTTCATTCTTTTAATTTATAGAATCTTTCTCGTAAGGGCAACTTTACGAGTCACTTTGAGCCAAATATTATCACTCCGATCTTGCTTCTTAGAGCTTTGCAATTTTCACTGAGACAGTTAAATCTAAAGAGCGTTTTCTTTGTCTCTTAAGTGCAATGACATTAGAATAGCTGTTATAAGTAGGGACAGGCTATTTGCAGCGAGTCTTTCTAATGGCTTCTAAAATTTCTGGATAAGAATTGTAAACATCAGAATTTATCGAGAGATATTTTTTCACGCCTTCAATTCTCTCACACAAAATATGGGCATCTTTGAGAATTTTAATATGGTGAGAGAATGTTGCCTTTTGAACACAGTACTCGAAAGAGCCACAAGTCATCTCTTGATTTTCAGCATTTAGAAGCTGTTTAATTACACTTAGCCTAATGGGATCACCCAAGGCCTTCATGATTTGATCTAATGGAATTTTATCAATTTTTTTCATTGTTAGATATATATCTAACAAAGTTCTTGCATTAAAGCAAATACAGGCTTATTGTTAGACATCTATCGAACAAAGAGGTTCATATTAATCAGCAATTTTTATCGAAAAAAACAATTTTCCTCCTTGCCCTAACTGTAGGTGCTCTGGCCGCTAATCTTTATTATGCTCAGCCAATTATTGCACTAATTGCAGATTCTGTAGGCTTTTCTGTTTCGGCATCAGGTTTAATTGTGACACTAATTCAAGCGGGCTACGGAGTAGGGGTTCTCTTACTTGTTCCTCTTGGAGATATTATGGAAGTGAAGAAACTTGTTCTTTCGATGATTGTAGTCACAATCTTTGGAGTTATAGGTCTTGCCTTTGCTGGTGATATCTATTCATATTTACTGGCCGCTCTCGTCACTGGACTAGGAGCGTCTGCTGCACAGGTTGTTGTTCCATATACATCACACTTAGTTGAGCCGCAAAGAAGGGGACAAGTTGTTGGAACACTGATGAGTGGGCTAATGATTGGAATTATGCTTTCTCGACCTCTTTCAAGTTATCTTACTGACCTCTTCTCGTGGCATACGATCTTTATTGTTTCAGCAGTGATTATGGTTCTTGTAATGATCGCACTTGCGACCGTAATGCCTAAGAAATATCCAGATAAGAAAGATCTAAAATATCGTAACCTTTTGACGTCTATGTATCACATTTATAAGACAGAAAAAATTCTTAGACGCCGCTCAATCTATCAGGCGTCGATGTTCTCTGCATTTTGTATTTTTTGGACGGCCAGTCCGCTCTACTTGATGGGCAGTGATATGGGATTTACTCAAACTGAAATTGCAATCTTTGCACTCGCAGGTGTTGCAGGCGCAATCGTTGCACCACTTTCAGGGAAAGTTGCGGATAGGGGTCATATTAGTATGGGAACGGTCGTGGCGATGTCGAGTGCAAGCTTAGCTTTTTTACTCGGGCACTTACACTTTGCTGATCGCAATATTGTATTTGGACTACTTGTTTTCTGTGCCATCTTGCTTGACGCTGGAGTTACTGCAAATCTCGTTCTAGGTCAAAGAGTTATATTCTCTCTACCTGCTGAAATTAGAAGTCGAGTGAATGGGCTACATGTTGCAACTATTTTTATCGGAGGGGCGATTGGTTCAGCTCTTGGCGCATGGTCTTTTGTTAAAGGTGGTTGGCCACTAACTAGTATGGTGGGCTTCTCTCTGCCTGTTATAGGGCTTTTATACTTTTTAACTGAATCAAAAATATTAAAAGAAGAAATTAAGCATAAACTTGCACATAATTAATGGAGGAAATATGAGTCAACTTTTTACAAAACTAAAACTAGGTGATCTCGAATTAAAAAACAGAATTATCATGGCGCCACTAACTCGTGCTCGTGCTGGAGTTGAAAGAACTCCAAATGATTTAATGGCAAAGTACTACGCTCAGCGTGCTGATGCAGGATTGATTTTAACAGAAGCAACTTCAATTGTACCAATGGGCGTAGGTTATGCAGATACTCCCGGAATTTGGAATGAACAACAAGTAGACGGATGGAAGAAAGTTACAAAAGCTGTGCATGATAAAGGTGGAAAAATCTTTATGCAGCTATGGCACGTAGGAAGGATTTCACACTCTAGTTTTCTTGGAGGAGAGCTTCCTGTTGCACCTTCTGCAATCAAGCCCTCTGGTCATGTTTCTCTCATTAGACCAATTACAGAATATGAGACGCCACGCGCTTTAGAGACAGAGGAAATTAAAGAAATAGTAAAGGCCTATGAAGTGGCCGCAAATAATGCAAAAGATGCAGGTTTTGATGGTGTGGAAATACACGCGGCTAACGGATATCTTCTTGATCAATTCCTGCAAGATTCAACGAATAAACGAGAAGATGAATATGGTGGAAGTTTAGAAAATAGAGCAAGACTTCTTCTTGAAGCAACTGATGCCGCTATTTCGGTATGGGGCGCGGATAGAGTTGGGGTTCACCTTGCTCCTCGTTGCGATAGTCATGATATGGGAGATTCAAACCCTCTTGAAACTTTTGGATACGTTGTAAAAGAACTTGATAAACGTAATATCGCTTTTATTTTTACACGTGAACATCAAGCAGAGGATAGTATCTCTCCTAAGCTTCGAGAACTTTTTAAAGGTGTCTTTATTGCTAATGAGAAGTTTACTAAGGAGTCTGCTGAGCAGGCCATTGAATCAGGTCTTGCAGACGCTGTTTCATTTGGAGTTCCTTTTATCTGCAATCCTGACCTGGTTAAGAGGTTTGAGACTGGAGCTAAGTTAAATGAGCCAGTTTATGATACTTTCTACGCTAAAGGTGAGCTTGGATATACTGATTATCCCGAGCTTTAGTCTGTAGATATTACAATTTACTAGAGGGATTACGATCATATGCTATAACTCCTTAAACTTTATTTGGGGGACATATGAAACTAATTCCTTTAGTGTTTGCACTAATTTCATTCAATTCATTTGCAGATTCATTTGATTTCAAATGTACGGCATCTGATCTCGTCTATGTTAATACATTTTCGATGCAAGGTTCACTTGATACTGAAGATGGAACAATTACATATGATGTTCAAACTAAGCGAGCAGGTCAAAACGGAGCTTTTACATCTCTTGAGAATGTAACTCGTGATGCAAAATTTCAAATGCTAAGAGATACAGTTACAGATGATTTTATGGCCTACCGTGCTCTATCTGTTGATCAGAGTGATGATCATGTTTATGTAAACCTTCTTTTAAATTACAAAGGAAAGTTAGCTTCTAAAATTAGAGATGCAAAAGGTGTTGAATACCGTGCAGACTGCGAAGCACTTTAAGATTTTAATGTTTAGTGATGGGCCTATAGGGGCCCATTTTTTTTAGAAATTTATTTTCCTCGTGAGTAACTGATAGTACATCACCCAATCGCCAATTAGACTATACACTGGGTAAGTGAATGTCGCTGGTCGATTCTTTTCAAAGAAAAAATGTCCAACCCATGCAAAACCATATCCTGCTATTGGAAGAGAGAATAAAGCTTTATATGTTTGTGTTGAGATAGCAAAAACTAATATTACGAGAACAACCGTAGAGCCTACAAAGTGTAGTACTCTACATATTTTATTCTCATGTTGAGAGAGATAGAAAGGATAGAATTCTTTGAAGTTCTTATATTGTTTTTCCATGCTTACATTTTAACATAGTTTCTTCTCGCGACTTGCAGCTTTTTGTAGCTATCAATGAGCATTTGATGCTTTTCAAGACCTTCTAGCTTCATATTTGTTTCTGTAAGTCCAAAGAATTTAATCTCACCACTAACTGACTTTGTTGTATTACTTATTACTTCAGCTCCAAACATACGAGTTAAATTTGGAAGATAGTCAGATAGTTCAAGCTCATCATTGATTTCTATATCAAGGATAATATTAAGAACTTGATAGAACCTTTTTCTTGTCGCTGTAAAGTCGTTGAATGCCATTAATGACTCAGCATACTCCTTGGCCTCTAAGTGGTTTTCAAGGGCAAGATGAATCAGGCATTTTAGTTCTCCGATAGTTAATTGACCCCAAGGAGAGTTCTCATCAAAGCTAATACCAATCAGTTCAGAAATTGGCATATTATCATCAAGTTCACTCTCATCAAGATTAGAAAGAAGTTTTTTTAGCTGTCTTCTTTCAAGCCGATGGATATTAAGAATATCTTCACGATAAGTAAGGGCCTGATTATTATTATCCCAAATGAGGTCTTCGCTAAGGTAGATTTCTGAATATTCAGGCACAAGAATACGACAAGCCTTGCAGCCAAGCTCTTCATAGTCTGCGATGTATACTTCTTTACCTAACTCTTCAAGAATTCCCATGAGGTAATTAAACTCTTGTTCAGTATTTCCAGAGAAATCCCAATCTGAAAATTCATAATCAGCTGTTTCGCTAAAAAATTTCCAAGAGACCACTCCTGTTGAATCGATAAAGTGATCAATAATATTATTATGCTCTCTAACCGCAAATTCATTGAATGTTGGAGGCATAATATCGTTTAATCCCTCAAAGCTTCGGCCTTGTAAAAGCTCTGTCAGGCTTCGCTCGAGCGCCACTTCAAACTTTGGGTGTGCACCAAAAGAAGCAAATACACCACCGTTACGTGGGTTCATTAAAGTTACACACATCACAGGAAATCGTCCTCCAAGGGAAGCGTCTTTTACGAGCACTGGGTAGCCTTGTTCTTCTAATTTTTCGATTCCTTCAAGTATTGTTGGGTATCTTTGAAGTACACTCTTTGGTACATCTGGAAGAGTAATTTCATCCATGATGATTTCGTTCTTTACTGCTCTTTCAAAAATTTCTGAGAGACACTGTACACGTGCCTCATAGATTGTATTTCCCGCACTCATTCCATTACTCACATAGAGGTTTCCAATTAGGTTAACAGGGATATAAACTTTTTCCTTATCTGACCAACGAGTATATGGAAGAGCACATATTCCGCGCTCTTTATTTCCTGAGTTTGTATCGACAAGATTTGAAGCAGCAAGCTCTCCGTCATTGCCATAAGCATTTAATAAAGTTTCATCCATTAATCCTTCTGGAATTGAATCATCAGCTGGAATTTTAAACCACTTCTCGTCTTGGTAGTGAACGAAGTCACCGTTAGCGATTTCTTCTCCTAGGTAGTAGTCATTGTAGAAATAGTTATTACTAATTCTTTCAAGATACTCACCAAGCGCAGATGCCAGGGCCGCATCTTTCGTTGCACCCTTTCCATTTGTGTAGCACATAGGAGAGTCAGCATCACGAATATGAACAGACCAAACGTGAGGAACAGGATTTCTCCACGAGGCTACTTCGATTTTTATTCCAAGTCCCGAAATAAGAGATGTCATCTTTTGGATTGTTTCTTCTAATGAGCAATCCTTTCCAAGAATCATTGTTCTTGCATCTGGATTAGTTCCCGGGTCATACATTAGACCTGCGTCAGTACCAAGGACATCTTTTGGATTGATTTTAAATTCTGGAGAATTTTGAATTACTTTCTTAACCGTACAGCGATCCATGGCGCGAAGAATTCCTTCACGATCTTTTTCTGAGATACTTGCAGGTAATTCAATTTGTATATCAAAAATTTGATTGTAGCGATTTTCTGGATCGATAATATTGTTTTGGCTCACACGAATATCTTCTGTCGGAATATCACGCGAGACACAGTAAACTTTAACAAAGTAAGCCGCACATAGAGCAGAAGAGGCGAGGAAGTAGTCAAATGGACTTGGCGCCGTCCCATCGCCTTTGTATCGGATAGGTTGATCGGTTGTTATTTTGAAGTCGTCGAAACTAGCTTCAAGCCTGAGATTATCGAGGAATTTTACATTTACTTGCATGGCAGTTATTTATCATAAAGCACATGGTTTTAATAACTTAACTTCTCGTAATATAAAATTTATAATAATGTAGATATTATTTATTAAATAAGGAGTTTTCATGAAGAAATTAATCATGTTGCTGGCACTGCTGCCATTTCTTACTTTTGGATATAGTGACCCAGATGCAAAGACATTAATGGAAGAATATCAAAGATTTCGTACACTTGTATCAACAATGAAGCCAGATCACCTCGTTGGCGGTTGGTATAAGGCTAAAGAATATGATGGGATGACACTAATGTGGAATCTTGGTGATGAGATTACTGATCGCGAGGTTATCAGATTTTTTAGAAAGAAATATGATGGATCGATTTTTGCTGTTACCTATCACAGATCAGATTATATCGTTGATGGTCGTATCGTTCTAAGACGTTTTGTGGGACCTGAGCCAACGGGTTGGGTAAATCATACAATTGATTACGAAACAGGTGAAGAGCTTGGGTCTCAAGGTTGGTGGCCGACGCTTGATAAGAGTGATGAAGCATTCCTAAATGAATGGAAGATCTTTCACTAAGAAATTTATTACTCCTAAGGTAAGCCCAAACAGAACAAGCTTGAACGAGCTTATCTTAGGAAACTTGTAGTTAATCCCTGCACATACTACTAATGTTATTATACCCACACTATTATTTAATGATACCTTCGCAAGTGGATAGAGGGCAAAGAGCATTAAACCTATAACCCCTGCATTAACAGAGTCTAAGATGAGTGATAGATTTTTTGACTCTCGCATCCTTGGTATGAGTGGATTTAAGATAAGAACAAAAATGAATGAAGGCAGAAAAATTCCAATCGTCGAAACGAGCGCTCCTTGAAAACCACCTAACAAAAAACCAATGAAAGTCGCAGTAGATAGCACAGGGCCAGGAGTAAATTGCCCAATGGCGATGGCATCTGCGATTTGTAGATTAGTGAGCCAAGCTCGTTTTACCACTAATTCATCTTGAAGATAAGCTATTAAGACATATCCACTTCCAAAAAGAATTGAACCAATTTTGGTAAAGATCCAAAAGATAGCAGATATGGAAACACTTTTCTGTGTGAAATTATTCTTGAGCTTGAAATAGGCAAATGCCACAGCTGTTGAGATTAAGAGTGCAATGATTTCACCAGTTCCGATTAAGGATAAGGTAATCACAACTAAGGCAATGAGGATATATTCGTTACTCTTAATCGCCTTTGGCCAAAGCTTTGTGACCGCTTGAAATATAAGAATTAAAACTACTGGCTTCACTCCTACAAGGTAATGTTCAAAGTTAGGTATTGTACTGGCAAGCGTGTAAAAGTAGGCAAGAACTCCGGTAAGTAGACAGGCCGGTATAATAAATGTGAGACCTGCTGTAAGTAGTCCGAGCTTTTGTCCCCTTTGATGCCCGCAATGTAAGACCATCTCTGTTGAATTTGGACCCGGTATAAGTGCAGTTGCGGCCATGAGATCCAAAAAATGTTCTTCAGTCATCCATTTCCTATCCACAACTACTTCTCGATGAATCATTGCTATATGTGCTGCTGGACCGCCAAAAGCGATAAAACCAAGTTTTAAAAAGAGTTTTCCTATTTCGAATAGTGTCTTCATTGAATGATCCTTGCAGATAGTGCAATCATCAGTTGAGCACTAAAATAAGTCGTCATAATCAGAAATATAAATATCTTCTTAGTTGTCTTAAATTTATCAATTGCGAGAATAGAATCAGAGGTCATGAATAGGAATGATCCCACCAAAGCATAGACTGCTTCCATTGAATGTAGGGCTAAAAACTGTTGCCACGCCGCGAAGGTCATCGTGAGGATTGCTAAGACGTAAATAGCGACAGGCAGTTTCATTTCTTTTAAACTGTTAAATAAGTAACTATAAAGTCCAAGTGCTATTGGAACAAGAATGGCCAGTGGCCAGAATTTGATCTCAGTTATATTTCGTGTGAAGGCGAAGATATAAATAATATGAGCAAGAAGAAAGCTTACTAGACCAGGAATAAACTTCTGCTCTTTGAGCATTAAGAAAATATCTCCAAGTAACGAAAATATTAGTCCTAGGATAATAATATTACGATAATCTGTCTCACTACCATTTTTAATACAAAGTATAATAATTAGAGTGGTGGTTAGTGGCTTGAAAAGATAGATAAATTTGAAGTCTCTTCTATACTCAAAGTAAATATGAAGAGACATCGATATTAGAATGGAGAAGATAAAAAATGTAACCATACTTTATCTTCTCATTATGTTGTTACTATTTACAAGCTGCTTTAGTTCTCTGATAAGCCTCTTGTGCTTCATCGACTTGATCCTGTGTCGCTAACCCATAGTCAAATTCGCTTTTTACAATTTTTAAAAGGTCTGCTTTAAGACCAATCTTTGTCTGACAAAGTGACTTCACACCCATTTTTTCATTAAGATTACACTCAATACTTTTCGCTACGTCAGCTTGACTTGCCATACCGTATTCAAATTTTATTAGAGTTGTATCAACTGCCTCACAAGCAATTGAATTAATAGATAGTACTAACATTGCGAATGTCATTAATTTTTTCATTAATAAAGTCCTTTGTATGCGTGTCTTTCATCTGTAAGATATTTCTAGCGTACATACCAGTGTCAATGTAAAATATTCACAAGTTTTCATCATTAATAAGGAAGTTGAGATGACCATATTTAAATTCTTTGTCACGATTACCGCAATTTTACATATTCTTTTTTTTAAGCTTGAAAGTATCGACTTTATGAAAGACCACGTTTTAAAAAGATTTGCTCTAACAAAGGAACAAGGGCAGGTCATTAAAATTTGGGCCTTAAATCAAGGATTCTACAATCTCTTCCTGGCCCTTGGACTTTTCTATTCTCTTTATCTTGGCAATGGAATGGGGATATTTTTAGCGCGTTATATTCTATTTGTAATTTTAGGTGCAGCCTTTGTTCTCTTTGCTTCTGCTCCTAAGAAATATATTCCTGCACTCATACAGGGGTTACCGGCACTAGCGGGTATTATAGCAAGTTTTTTTGGATAAGAACCTGTTTAAAATCATAGAGATTTTTTTCAGATAGCATAGGATAATCTATGTATGAGAATGTTTCAAATTGCACTAATTCTAGTATTACAATTATCAATCAGCGCCAAAGGTGTTTGGGTTTTTCTCGATCTTGGAAACACTATTATCGATACTCGAACGGCCGGTGAATTTAAGTATTTTCCAAAGGCCCATGAATTTTTAAGAGCTCTACATAATTCTGGTCTATCAGTTGCTGCTATATCAAATATTCCAGAAAGCTTTGGTGCATCACATGAGGAAAAGCTTGAAACCCTCAAGGATTATATCAAGGAAAACTGGCAAGATGAGAGCTTTGCTTGGGATGAACTCGATGCTATTTTCTTGCCGCTTAGCAACGCAGAATTAAAACCGAATGAAACTCTCTATCTACGTGCTCTTCGTAATGCTGAAGAATGTCCTGCAATTTATATCTCAGAGAACTTAAAAGAGGTTCAAAAGGCACAAGAGTTAGGTATGGCAGCTTATCTCTTTGATTACAAGGGAACACAAGCTTATCCTGAAGTCTCTCACCTCGAAGAGTTTATTATTCAAAACTACCATCGCGATTATTCAAAAGACTGCATAATTAAATAAATAAACTGATACAAATCAGCTTATTTGTGTTCTGTATTAGGTATAAATAACAAAAGAGGTTATTTATGCTTTACTCATTTGAAACACTTCCCAAAGAATTGAAAGCAGTAGGTGGTAAGGCCTATATGTTGGCCATGATGTTACAAGATGGTTTACCTATTCCTACTGGGTTTATTATTCACGAATCATTTACAGCTGAAGATGAAGAAAATCTTCGTAGTTTTTACTTATCTCGAAACTTCTCTCTTGCAGTTAGAAGTTCTGCTAGTGCAGAGGACTCTAAAGATCATAGTTTTGCTGGTCAAAATACAACATTCCTCTATGTGGAAAATTTAGAAGAACTTATTAGCGCAGTAAAAAAATGCTTTTCAAGTATAAATAATGAATCTTCTAAGTCATATCGACAAAATATTTCTACTGCTGTTGAGAGTAGAATGAATGTCGTTATTCAAGAAATGGTAGATCCGGCATATGCAGGTGTATTTTTTTCCAAGGACCCAACTGGGGCAACTTCAGATTGGCTACTTGAATATATTGATGGTGTTGGTGAGGATCTCGTAAGTGGAAAAAGAACACCTAAGAAAGTGTATCCAAACACAATCGTTGAAAATGAAGATTTATCTCAGGAGAATCTCAATGAATTAGTCTCACACTGTCATCGTATTGAAGGATTGTACGATGATAAGTTTGATATTGAATGGGCAATTTCTAAGACAGGTGAAGTTTATATTCTTCAATCTCGTCCTATTACAACACTCAAGGACCTTGATTCTAAAAAAATAGCAACTCAAGAACTTGAAAGATTAAAAAATGAATTCTCCGAAGATACTTATTGGGATGGGCAAACTTTCAGTGAACTAACAGTTTGTCCGTCAACGTTCTCATTCTCACTTTGGGAGAAATCATTCGCTCCTGGAGGTGGCTTCGACCTCGCTTTAAAAGAGTTAGGTTATCTTGGATTTGAGGACAACCAATCGAAGTCTTTATTGGATTCAATTTTTGGAAGAAGTTATATTAATCTCGAACGATTGGGACCTTTGTACTTTGGACCAATTCCATACCGAATAAATCCAATACCGCGTGTACATCTAGAATTTAGATTATCTAAGTTAAATTTTGAGACGATTGTCAAAACGCCTAAAACTGTTTTTAAAATGCTTAGTGTTGCAATGTCTATTAATACTCATCGTAGACCATTCATCGAGAAGTCCCGTGAAAACTTAATTGCATTTTCAACAATTATGGAAAAGGGGAGCGGACCAGAGTCATACGCGGACTTTGAGACGCACAAACTGATTGAGCGTTTACAGAAAGAGTCACATATATTCTCTACTAAAACTCTACTTTGGCCATATGTTCTGATCTCTTTAACAGAGACAACTCATCAGTCACTTTTTAGTTATCTAAAAGGAGTAACTGGCGAGAGCGAAGCTGAGCAAATAATCACACGTTGGATGGGAACTGGACTTCAGACTGAGACCTACGATATGACAAGATACTTTAATAAGGCGTGTGCATATCCAGAAGTTAGACAACTTTTTATGCAAAAATACGGGCATCGTTGTCCGGGAGAGCTTGATTTAAATTCAAAGCGTTGGGAAGAGATGGGAGACGATGCTTTTTTTGAGTTAAGTCCTTCAGAGTACGAAGAATTAAAGTCTTCCCATTCGATTTGTGATATCGCTGCTGAAATTGAAGAGTTGAAAACGATCAAAAAAGCTTTAATTCTTGAAGAGTGGCTTCTTCTAAAAGACTTATTAGAACTTAGAGAAAAGTGGAAAATGGCCCTCCTTAAACAGTTTTCACATATTCGCTATATGCTTTTAGAATTATCTAAGCGTTTAGAAATTCCAAACGATCTTGTTTTCTATATTACTCTCGATGAAATTTCTGATTACGCGAAATCAATACTCTCTACTGCGCAAGAGAGAAAGCTCCGCTCTTTAGCTCTTTCTCGTTATAATTTTTCAACTGTTACTTGTCTTAAAGAAATAAAAGATACTTTGGAAAACAATGTACCAGTAGAGAATTCGATGAAAGGAGAGGGGATTTCGACAGGACTTGTGAAAGGTGAAGTTGTTATTATCAACAGCATGGCGGACGTTTCAAAAATCAAGTGGCCAAAAAATCCAATTATTGTCGCTAAAGCTACTGATCCTGGTTGGACACCTGTCTTTATCAGAGCAAAAGGGATTATAGTTGAAAGAGGTGGTGCTCTTTCTCATTGCGCTATTGTTGCGCGTGAGATGGGAATTCCTGCCGTTAGTGGAATTAAAAATTGTTATATTAATTTAAAAGAGGGACAAAATGTTTGGATCAATGGAAATGATGGAACTGTTACAGCAGTCCAATAATGTAATCGAGTATCACTATGGAATTGTCCCGACAGTTTTACTTCCTCTTGCATTTTTAAGCACAGGAATAAGTATCCTTGCTACTTATGTAGCCGGTTTCTTTGGAATTAAACTTAAGGCAGAAGGTCCAAGGAAGTTACTGGAACTTCTTCTGCGTCCAAAGTTACTCATTAGTGCAATGTTCTTAAATGTATTAATTTATGCTGGATTCCATTTCTATGCTCATGTTAAGAATGGGCCAGTTCCACTTGTTGTACAGTCAACTCTTTCCAAGACCTTCGCAACACCATCATCAAAAGTTTCACTTAAAGATGGAATCAAGGTTATTGATATAAATGAACCTGTCTTTGCCAAAGGAACCATTGTTGAAGGAAAGCTTTATGTTGGAACAACTTCTGGTAATCTTCTAAAAATAGAGTTGAAACGTGGAAGTATTGAAAAACGATTTTATGTCGGTAAGTTCGTTTCCCCTACACCTGTCTTTTTTGATGGATACCTCTACTTTGGAGAAGGTCTTCATCAGTCACACCATATGGGTGTTTATAAATTTGATTTAAAAGAGTTCTCTGTTGCTACAAAGTTTGAGACACAAGGGCATACTGAAATTTTTCCGGTGATTCATAATAATATTTTGTATCAAGCTGCTGGTGGAGATGGTCTTTATGCCATTGATATAGAAACAATGCAGAAGAAGTGGCACTTCTCTGGTGGTCATATGGATGGTTATGTCGGAATTTTAGAAAATGCGCTCTTTGTTGGAACAGGTGTGCCTGTTGAAGATAATGACAAGGTCCGTCCGATGGCCTATCGTCTCCATAGTGAAACTGGAGAAATAGCTTGGCAAAGAGAATTACCGCTATCTACTTGGTATGGACCAGCAATCTCAAATGATCATATTTGTTTTCCTTTAGGTGAAATTCACGTTGAGTCTAAGCTTGGGGGAATTTCTTGTTTTTCTCCTTCCGGAGAACGTCAAAGTACAATTTTAATTGATGCACCTGTTTTAAGTAAACCTATCATCTTAGGAGATAATATAATCTTTAATGATTATCATGGTGGTCTCTACTCTTGGAAAGTTGATGGCTCAAGAGAGAATTGGAAAATTAAAGCTACTTCCAAAGCCCATGGCTATTCAAGCTCAGTTCTGATTGATAATAATATTTACTTTGTCGATGCAGATGGTACTTTGAAGATCGTTAATCCTATTACTGGTGTTTTTTTAGAACGAGACCTTTCAAAAATACTTAAACCTGGCGAGAGGGTTTATGCTGACATTTTAAAGTATGATGAAAAGATTTATATTTTCGGAATGAAGGGAAGTATTCTGGAGCTGGACAAGTCTATGGGTAGTGTGAAGAATTAGTATCTAATATTGATGCACTTCGATGATGAAAGAGCTCAATAAGCTCTTTATTTTTAGAGTGCTCTTCAAAAATTTTATTAAGTTCACCATTGGCCTTAATTATCTTAAGGCCCTTATTAAATTTTTCAATAAACTTTAGCCCTTCAGGATTTTTCTTATCAACAACGAGACCAAGGGAAATATTCATGATTGGTTTTTTAATATAAGCAAATCGATCCTGTTCTTCCGGGAAATATTTTTTAATAATCTCAAGGCCAACAGTTGGATTACATGGAAAATAGTTAATTCGTCCTGCTAATAGCTTTTTAAAATTCAATAAATCGGAGTTTGCAATATCGAGGTTGACTCCGGCCTCGCCTAAAACTTTTGAATGTAAGTAAGATCGAGTTCCTCCAAATGATGCCTTTACTTTTTTAAGGTCACTTAACTCATTCCACTCCAGCACCTTGTCTCTATCCTTGATATAGAAAAGATTTTCGGGATTATTGATAAAAGGATCACTGTAGGCATAAAGCTTTGCCTTTTCTTCTGAATAGGCCCAAGCACTTGAGGCGATGTATTTTCTATTTGATAGAACAAGATTGAGCGTACGAGTCCAAGGGACAAAGTGAAATTCAACTTTCTCATTAACTTGGTTCATCACATGGGAGACAATATTATTCGCAATTCCATGATTTTTTAAATTTACTCCAGTATAGGGTTCCCAGTCTCCTGAGAGAATTATATAGGGTTGTTTTGAGAGTGCTGTGAACATAAATAGACTTATGATTAGTAACTTCATTGATTGATTATGTCACAATTTATATCATTTAGTAGCCACCTAGGAATCAAGATTTCTTTACACTGAATCAGCTTAAGTATCTAATTTTTCGAGCTGAATTTTCCAATGGATGGACGATTTATGGGCTTTATGTTCTAATTTTTCTATGGAGTTAACAAAATATAGCAATCACCGAAGTGCTGCTTACCTTAATTGGTTAAGAAAGCAAACTTGTGTCATCTCAGGACGCAAGGCTGAGTGCGCTCATCATATTCGTCTTGGAACTAATGGCGGTGTCTCTTTAAAACCATCCGACTATTTTTGTATTCCACTTAGAAATGAATATCATACGACTGGATTATTTGCTCTTCATGTTATTGGAGAAGAGACATTTATTAAGCAATTCAAGCTTAATATTCACTCTCTCTTTGTAAAGTATCTTAAAGAATATATCACTCATAAGTATAAAATTCTAATTGATCTCAAAGACAAGTCAGATGAGCAAATGATTGCATACTTGATACAAATTCTTGAGGAAAAAGATCTCGCAGTTTCTCCAGTGGTTAAGAAGAAGGCATCGGCTAAGGCAAAGTCAGAGAAAGATTTGAAAATAAAGCTTAAAGGAAATGAGTTTTATGAAAAAGCTAAGATATTAAAAAGAGAAAAAGATAAGGAGTTACGTCAAAATATAAAGGCTACAACAAAAAGAGAGAAAGTAAGTACTAGTCTTGTTGGCAACGAATTCTACGAAAAGGCGAAAGAGCTTAAAAGAAGCAAGGATAAGGAACTTCGCGATAAGCTAAAAGAAAATGCGAAGAAAGAGAAGAGTTCAACTAAATTGAGCTTGAAGAATAATGAATTCTATCAAAAATCTAAAGAACTGAAGCGACAAAGAGATAAAGAATTAAGAGATAAAATTAAGCAGGCTAAAAAGGCGAGTAAGTAGTTTAATTAAGAACTTTTGGTGAAATATCTTGCTCAAAGATCCATTCAACAACATCATTATAGTGTTCAATTGATTTTGCTTTTTTTACTTTCTTATAAACTTTGTGCTCATTTTCAAAGATATCTTTAAAGTACAACCAGTGTCCACGCATCTTGGCAAGAAAGTCAGATTTCGCATTATCCTGTTCAAGGTAGCCAGTAGTAATAAGATTGTGCATTTCAATGAACTTGGCACTATAGCTTTGTTCATTAAAAACCTCTCCCTTTATTTGTGCAAAAAGAGCAGGGTTAGAAAGACCTCCTCTGCCAATCATCCATTTCTTAATCATTGGGAGACGTTTTTTCAAACGCTCATAGTCTGCGACAGAATTAATATCACCGTTATAGCAAGGTATAGTTTCGAGCAGAGGTAGACAACTCTCAAAGGCATCCACATCTACAGTACCAGTGTAAATTTGTTTTCCAAGTCGCGCGTGAATTGTAAAGTCATTGATTTCGAGTCTATTGATAATAGGTATGATTTCTTTAATCTCTGATACGTCTTCACGGCCAAGTCTTATCTTAACCGTAAATTCAAGTGGGCACTTTTCTTTGATAGTCGTGAGAAGTCTTTCTACTCTCTCGGGATGAAGAAGTAAGCCTGAACCTTTTGTTCTATTGGCGACCATAGGATATGGGCATCCCATATTAAGATTTACTTTTTTTACTCCTAGATCTTTGTAGATTTTTGCAACATGAAGAAATTGATCAGCTTCTTTAGTTAAGACTTGTGCAGTTGTTGGCAAAAGGTTTTTTGACGCCTCTACGTCGTAGAGCTGCCTCATATTAAGTTCGCCTGACTCCTTTGTGACAATATAGGGAGCAAGGGCACTATCAGCACCAGAAAAGGTCTGCTCTAGAGCATTGCGATAAATAAAGTTGGTCACTCCTCTAATGGGGGCCAGGACAAAATGATGCATACATTGAATTACCCAAGTTTCCTTGCCTTAGTCAATTGGCCCACGTAAGATTTTTACATGGAATTACCAAATACTTTGAAGCTTTTTGTACCGACATTAAAGACGATCACCCGTAAGCCAAGGGGGCGTGAGGCTAAATCAAATACAATGAGCTTCACTCTTCCATCAATTGATAAAAAAACATTGAACCGTTACCTCTCAACTCTTGGGTTAAGACAGGATCTTGTCCCTCTTAGTTTTTTCTATCTCTTTGCGCAAAGGGCCCATATTGCCCAGATGATTGCGCCTGACTTTCCATATCCACTATTGGGTATCGTTCATGTCTCAAATGAGATGGAATATCTCTCAGATGTTGATCTTGATAAAAGTATTGAAATTATTTCGTCTCTTAATCAGGACGAGAATTTAATTATCTTTAATGTTGTTTTTAAGCAAAATGGTAAAGAGATCATTAAATGCGTTAGTCATTATTTGATTGCTAAGGCAAAAAATAAAAAGAAACAGAGTAACTCCACTTCTTTGGTTTTAGAAAAAGAGTTTGATTTTTTAAGTGAAATTGAAGTTTCTGGTGCCGATGGTAGAAACTACGCAATCGCTTCAGGTGACTTTAACTTCATCCATCTTCATCCGTTCCTCGCAAAGCTCTTCGGCTTTAGAACATCAATTATCCATGGTATGTTCATGGCCGCAAAGGTGAATGGAATCCTTGAAGAGAGTCTTGCTCGTCGCGTGAACTATTTTCAAATCAACTTTAAAAAACCAATATTTCTTCCTTCCAAAGTAACGCTAGAGAATAATAAAGATAGTTTTCGCGTAACTTCTAAATCGGGGGAGAGATTACACCTCCATGGAAGTTTCAGAGCTATCAGTTAATAAAAGTGGTGCCGTTTCGTTCTATAGTTTGGGCACTTTGATGTCACTTTCTAAAAGTTTCTTACAATCCTGATGAATACACTATTACTCCCTGCGGCGAGAATTGGCAGTCTCTATCTAGAGTTTTATACCTAAACTATTGGGAGGATTTTTTATGAATAAACTAAGTTTCGTAACTCTATGCGCTCTTGTGCAAATGGCCCAGGCTTCAGGTCTGCCAACTGAAATTGATTATAAAACAGCTGGTGATAAATATAATATAGCAAAAACACAAAGTGATAGTGCTCGTTATAGTGCAAATCGTGCGGCACAACTAATAGAACAGGCACAAGAACTTATTGAGCAACATCTCCAATCTTTATCAGTTTTAAATTCACAGCTTAATAGTGGAAGAAGTGAGAAAATTGAACTTGAACTTTTAATTGAAACTCTTCGAAATGAAATAGCAAGACTTAATTCAGCAAACACTGACCTGAATAATCAAAAGTATACGCTTTCTAATAGAATACAAAGTATTGAGTCTGATATCTCTCAAATTCGCCGTGAACTAGAAAGACCACTTCAAGAAAGATCTAATCTTCAAAATGATCTGGCCCAAATAAATAATACTCATCGTGAGTTGATGAATGAAAGAGAAAGGCTTGCAAGCGCGCTAAATGATCTTACAAGACAAATTGACAGACTAGAGCGCCAAATTCAAGCCGATAGAAACGAAGCCGAACAAGCACGTATTGAAATTCCTAATCTTAGGCAAGATATTAAAAATCACCAAGATAAAATTTCTCGCAATGAAACTGAGATATCAAGACTTCAACAAGAAAAACAACAACTACAATTTAAGCTTCAAAGTACTCAAAGGGAAGTTGATCGTGCTCAAAGTGATTTAAGACAGGCTCAAGCGAACTTAAAGACTGTGCAAGATAAGTTATCTCCACTAACGACAAAGCTTAGAAATTTAGAGTCTAAACAAGCAAATCTACAAAGTAGTATTAATTCTACAAAAAATAAAATTGACTCAAAGAAATCAGAAATTTCTCGTCTACAAAGTCAAAAGCAGAGTCTCCCTAATGAAATAAGCTCGCTACGCCGTGAAATTCAAAGTTTGAACTCTAAATTTTCTCAATCAAAGTCTGATCAGAATAGAGTCAAATCAGAGTTATCAAGAGTTGATTCTGAATACAATTCAGTACAAGCTGAAATTCAAAGACTTCGCCAAGGGCCAGTTAATGATCAAACGAGGCAGAAACTTGTAGAGTTAAGAAATGAAATGAAGAGGCTTGTTGATAAGAAAGCTGTATTACAAAGAGAGATCACGAATTTTGATAATCAACAACGTCAGATTCAATCTTCAATTTCTTCTTCTGAAAGGCAAATCTCTTCAAAAGAAAATGAGTTGTCGAACCTTGAATCAAAAATTTCTCAAGCTCGTAATGAAATATCCCAACTACAAAATCAATTATCAAATGAAAGTAGCCAATTATCATCAGTTAGCCAGCAGGTTCAATCTGTAAGATCAGAGCTATCACAGTATGATTCTCAAATTCGTCCACTTGAAGCCGCTGTAGAAAGAGAGAGGCGCACTCTTTCAAATAAGGAGAGTGAGCTTTCAAGTGTTAACAAACAAGTCACACAAGTGCAGACTAATTTAAAACAAACGAGAGATGAGAATGATCAATTAACTTCTAAAATATCCAATAAGAAGCAGAAAATGTCTAATCTCCAAGACGTGATAGCAAGGGCGAAAAATGAGATTGCACAAAATCAACAGAAAATCTCAAGAAAAGAATCCGAAAGATCGAATGGCGAACGTCGTTTACGTACACTTGATGTTGATCTCGACAGAGTCGTAAATAATAGAGTAAGCGTGGAGAGGAGATTAAGTGATGTTAATTCTACAATCAGTAGTCTCGAATACAGACTTGAAAACACAATAAAGGAAAAAAGTCGTTTTGCATCGGAATTAGATCGCGTACAAGATGAGCTTTCTCGTAATTTTGCAACTATTGATGAAAATAATAATCGTGCGGAGTCTAGTCGCTATCGTGTTGTTGAACTCGAACGCTTAATACCGCAACTCGAAAATGAGATTTTGTCTACAGATAGAAAAGTTGTTGATCTAAGATCATCTCTTACTGGTCTTGAATTAGACTTTGACCAAAAAAATAAGATTGCAACTCAACTTGAAGCTGACACAAAAAGTCTAAAGTCAACTTATGACACGAAAAGATCACTGTACGCAAGATATGATAATGAGGCAAGAACAATTGGTTCTTCTCAGTCGCAAGCTTCTGCTGTAGCTGATTCACAGGAACTAGCTGAAAGAGATACGCAAGAAGTAGCTTCGAAATATGGCCAGCTAATAGGTCTACAGCTTGGTACTTTAGATGGTTCATTACGTGGACTTGTAGAAGGAAAAGAGCTTGGAGAGAGAGAAGGTTATGATGCCGGTGTAAATTCTCCCGAAGATTTTGAACTAGGTCGTAAAGATGGTATCGCCCTTGGGAAACAAAAGGCCTCAGATTTTGCTAAATCAATTTCTTATCCACAAGGTTTCGAGGATAAGCGTTCTGAAATCTTAGATGGGTCGTCTCTTGCTCAAAAAGAAAGCTTAGTTTCATTTATGCCGAAGTCCCTTGATAGAGAAATTGAAGATTTAAAGGCCCAGATTGCTAAATATGACGATAAGGTATTTGCTAAAGCAACACCAGAGTCTACATATGTTGATCTTGTTGATATCAAAGTAAATACAAAAGAAAGGGATTGTTCTAATGTTTATAAGAATGTCTCTGATCTTGTTCTAAGCTGTGAGCAGGCTTTTAAAACTTCATATGTAGAAACTTTTAAAGAGAATCACCGAGATACTTATTTCGCTAATTATACAACTAAATATACAGAGTACAGAACGGCATCATTCAATTCTAGTAAGGATTTGAAATATCCTGAATTTTATAAGCATGCATATGATGAAGCTTTTCTTCTCTCAAAGAACGAAGGAGCTAAAGTTGCATTCCAAAATGGTTTTAAAGATGGTGAGCAAGCTGGTTATTCAGACTACTTACCAGTTGAGCAAAAAAGATTTTTTGAAATGGGGAATCGTGATGCTGAGTTATTTTTTGCGACTAACTCGCTTGTACGTCAAGATCACGAAACACCTGTTGCGATTATTGCAAGTACTGATAAGGGGCTACTACAAGGGACAAAGTTTGATCTTGCAATGGCGCTTAAGAACTTTGGAGGGGCGTCGACATCTGATCGCGATGTTCAGATAGAAGTTTTATCGAGTACTGATAATATTACACTCGATGCACAGAGACGTTTTGCGCCTGTGATAGCAAAACGATCAAAGTTAGATTTAAATGATGTTTTCAAAGGACAAGTTAACGAGAGCGCAATGCCGGGATCTGTAATTTCAGTGAAGACTAAACTGACTTACCCTGGGGATACGTTAAATTCAAGTTACAGTGAAGTCGTAACTTTTTCTGATAAAGTAAAAGTTAATCCTGAGGTGAATAGTGATTTAAGTTTTGATTCAAAAGTTGAGTGGAGAAAATGGAAGCCATGGCCATTGAAATGGGTCTATCGTTCTCACGCTATTAAAGTAAAGCTAAAAGGGCTTCGTGATCATATTCCTGGTAACTATGATGTGAAGGCAGAAATTTTAACAGGTGAGAAGTATATCTCTATCACTTCCTCTAAGACACAAATTTCTGCTCCTGGCATGGCCCAAGAGTCTGAAGCTTCGGTGACTTACAAGTTTAAAAAAGAAGCAAAAGATCAAAAACTTTCTATTCGCTTAATAATTTCATATGAAGGTGAAGTTGTTGGGACGCATACTGCAAATATCAAAGTAGATTAAATGTAGTCTTCCAGTGCTCTTTTTGAGTACTGGAAGTTAATAATCTGAATTTCCTCATCTATAATTATTTAATGTTTTGTTTGTCTTTTTAATCTTGCTTTAAGTACCCGAAATTTTGACTGGTTAATTTTGGTTAATTGTTCGATCTTAAGAAAATTATTTTCTCATATATGCTAAACTGACGATAGTTGAGCATTAAAACGAGGAACGTAATTTGAAAAATGCCATCCTTATATTTTTAATTTCGCTTTTTTCAAACACTTTATTCGCGAAGGAAATCATCATCGTAAATGATTATTTTCCTCCATATGTTGAGAATGAAGCTTCTACTCGTGGAAGTGTTGGGATTGATATGGAAATGGCCATCAGGGTTTTAAAGAAAAATGGAATTGAATATAAAGTTCTCTATGTCCCATGGCAGCGTGCTCTGCGAATGCTTGAAGATGGTGAAGCAGATATGATAACAACAATTTCCCCAACAGAAGAGCGTTCAGAGTTTTTAAATTTCTCGTTGGCATATCGTAAAAAGGAGGAATTAAGTTTCTTTGTTTTGCGTGAGTCAAATATTGAACTTACTTCTTTATATGATCTTAGAAGATCGACTCTTGGTCTAAATCGTGGCTTTGTTTACCCAAAAGAAATTGTAGAGAATCCGAATATTGAAAAAAAATATGTCTATGGTGTAGAAGAAGGCTTTCAAAACTTAAAAGATAAGCGGCTTCGCATCTATCTCGTCAATACAGTTGTGGGCGAGAAGATGATTGAGAAGTTAAAGCTTCAAAATGTTATCAAGAAATTAGATTTTAAAGTGAAGCTTGAGGGTGATGCTAGTCAAACGATGTTTGGATTTTCAAAGAAGTCCGAACATAAGGATTTAGTTGAGTTATTCAACGCAGAATTGGGACAATAAAAAATACCAGGTGAACGCTTCACCTGGTCTATTTATTTCTTAAATAGCTTTTAAAAATACTTTCTTGAATCTTTCAAAATCTTCAATTTGTGGCATGTGCCCTAGGCCCTTAAGCTCTATATACTTACCATTCTTAAGAAGCTTTATAATTTTCTTCCCTAAGTTTTGGTATTGTCCAAGTTGATACTTTTCGCCCTTCTTCATAAAGCCACGGCCTGGTCCTGTTCTATCTCTTGTTCCCAAGATAAGTGTTACAGGGTTATTGATGATGCGAAAGTCATCAACCACAGGCTCTGAAAAAATCGGACCGTAAGTTAGAGCATTATTCCATGCTACAAGATCCCAGTCACCACCATTTAGTTGACCAATACTTGTCTGGATAAGTTCTTCATATTTTGGTGACCATTTTCCGTCATAGTAATTTTTCTTCTGATATTCTCTGATCTTTTCTGGAGTCTTTGAAAGCTCACTCTTATAGAAGAAGTCTGTGTCTTTGAATTGCGTATAACGTAAGTAATCTTCAAGTCCAATAGGGTTGATAAGGACTAAGTGCTTGACAGTTTTTGGATATATTTTAGTAAATCGAGTAGCTAGCATCCCGCCCATAGAGTGACCGACAAGTGTTATCTCTTTAATTCCTAAGTGATCGAGAAGTGTCTTCGTATTAAGGGCTAGATTGGCAAAACTGTACTGGTAATTTTTTGGCTTATCTGATTTCCCAAAACCAATTTGGTCTGGGATAACGACATTATATCCTTTTTCAAGCATGAGCTGTGCCACGTCTTCCCAGTAATAGCCTGAGAAGTTTTTTCCATGGAGAAGTACCGCAGTCTTTGTTGCCCCTTCTTTTGTTAGGTACATGTATGCCATTTTAAGTTTTTGGTTCTGTGTACTTAATTCTATTTTTTCAACTTTGTGTGGGTATACAAAACTATCAAGGTTGGCATTGTAAGATAATTTATTGTTACTAGAACAAGAAACAAGAGAGAGTAAAACTCCCGTAAAAATTAAAATTGATTTCATAATACCTCCGAAATATCATTGTAATCATACTGTTCACTTTATAAAAGTAAAGATTGTGTCAAATCTTAGTGCCAATCATAATTGATTAGTGTAGTTAAATATTATGAAAAAATTTGAAGATCTCAAGCTTACACAAGACTTATTGAAAGGCCTGGCGGACCATTCTTTTACAACTCCAACTGATATTCAATATCAAGCTATTCCTCATATAATCGAAAATCGTGATGTTCTTGGACTTGCTCGTACTGGAACAGGGAAGACTGTTGCGTTTATTTTGCCAATTGTTCAAAAAGTTAAAGTGGCAGGCGTTGCGCTTATCATCACACCAACAAGAGAACTTGCAACACAGATTAAAAATTGTTTTGATCTCTTTGGTGGACCACTTGGTTTGAAGTCTGTTGATCTTATTGGTGGAGTAAGAAAGGAGATTCAAATTGAAAAACTTAAGGAGTCCCCATCTCTTATCGTTGCAACTCCTGGCAGGTTTATAGACCTTATTAATAATGAAGAAATTTCAACTGGTGATATAACGACTTTCATCATTGACGAAGCTGATATGCTTTTGGATATGGGATTTTTAAATGATATTCACTTTATCATTAATAAGATTCCTGCTAAAAGACAAAATCTTCTATTCTCCGCCACGATGCCTGCGGCTATCGAATTACTTGCTAATGAAATTTTGAATAACCCTGTAAAAGTTGAGGTTACGCCTGAGTCTTCTGTTGTTGATTCGATTGAACAGCGAGTTTTCTTTGTTTCTGAGGAGAATAAAGAGTTTCTTCTTCTCTCTTTATTAGAGCAAGAGAAGCTTAATAAAGTAATTATTTTTTGTAAGGCGAAGTATGGTGTCGCCAATGTGGTCGAGAGACTACGTTCATCTGGGGTTTCGGTTCAAGACCTCCATAGTAATAAATCTCAAGTCGAGCGTGAAAGAGCACTTAAAGAATTTGATAATGAAGAGGTGAGGGTTTTGGTGGCAACTGATATCGCAGCCCGAGGTCTTGATATCTCAAAAGTTAGTCATGTTATTAATTTCAATTTGCCAGAAGATGCAGCCAATTATGTTCATCGCATAGGTCGAACGGCAAGAGCTGGTAAAGATGGTGATGCGATTTCTTTATGCTCGGAAAAAGACTTACCATTACTTAGAAATATTGAGGCCCTGATCAAAAAGAAGATTCCTGTTGAAAGAAATCATCCCTTCCATGCAGAGCTGGTTGTCCCTGCAAAGAAGAAAAGAAGTAGAAGACGTCGTTAGCTGGACTTCTTTTGTTTATGACCTGGCTTGGCAAGAATCTCAAGATAGAATGATTCTTTCTTATCCTCGAGAAGTTTAGTGATTTCACCATTGATTTCTGTCGTGTCAATTGACTTTGCTACTTGAGCATTATCACCAATACGACAATCAAAGTCCCAAAAATCTACGCCTTCTGGAGTCGACTTTCGTCTTTCACGTCCCAAGTATTTTTTTACCTCATGTTTAATTGAGTCAACTTGTCTTTCAGGAGCTTTGTTATCTACTTTTATCTGGAATGTCTTTTTCATTTCTAGTCCTTATATATTATTTGTTCGAAGCTTTTACCCCTATTTTGAGGGGCAGGCTAGATTATTACCACAAATCTCAAAAATAAGTTAAAATTAAATGAAATTAGTCTATGGAAGGAGAATTTATGAAGTTATTACTTGCTACAATACTTTTATTACCGTCAATGATTTTCGCGCAAACTCTGGATTGTTCATTAATTATTAATAACACTGTGGTTGAAAAGAATAAAGTTGAAATCACAAAGGGTGAGAAGACCGCTATTTTTAACTATGAAGATCTTAAAGTAAGTTCGATTATGAGAACAGCTACAAAATTTGAAATTGAAGTGTTTAATCCATTTGAGCCTTCTCGTAGTTATGCTGTTGGAGAGTTAAAGGAAATAACTGACGACCTTTCACTTGTTTCATGGAAGCGTGAACAAATTTTGGAAGTAAACTGCACTCTTGTAGCTCAATAAAATGATCGTGCCCGTAAAGCTTAAACTATTACGGGCACATAGCTAAGTGTTTAAATATTTAACACCCTCTATACTTTTTGCCTTTCTGGCCAAAAGAATACTTTGAAGTAGTAAAATTAGGACAATGTTTAAGATCTTCATTCTTCTATTTTCAGTTCATTTCTTCGCGAGCGCTGAGTTTCATGATAGTGCACAAATCCCTGAAATTGCCCAAAGGGAATATATTTACACCGATTCTACTCGCCATCAGTATGTTCAAACTTATGGTGTATATACTTGCCTCGCAGTCGTATTTTATAGCGAAAGTACTCAAACTGGTGTGCTCGCCCATATTGATAGTGCGACTAAATTACCAGAGGCCGTATCAGAAATAGCTAAACTTTTTAAAGGTGATTCATACTCTGTACGTATCTATGGAGGACAAGCCCCATATTATCTTGAATCAAGAGTTGTCGAAACATTGGAAAACTTTGGTATTGAAGTTTCAGATATCGTGAGAAACACTTCGAGACAGGCCATTAATATTGTACTCGAACTTAAAACAGGTGAAGTTTTTGAATACGATGAAATGCATTCATCTACTAATTATAAAATAAGACAAGCAAAAGTCGACCGACTTAAGTTTTCTAAACGACTTTATCGCCACCAGGATTCGTCGATCGGCGGCGATATCGTTATGATTGATAATTCTACTTCTGCGTTTGATCTCTCAGGATTTTTGCTCCCTTAGTCCCATTAATAACTTGTGACGATACTCAAGGAGTTCCTTCTCATGTTTCAAGTGAGCATAGTAAATAATAATCGTAAGGGAGTAGAGGAGAATACTACCAATAATCAATACCATCGAATAAAGTAACAGAAAATAGTCAGGGCTACTGTTAATCTCGAGATAAGCCATACTTAATGCTATAGTGGCAAAGAACGAGAAGTAGATGTGAAAGTAATTTTTCTTCAGCGTTTTTAGTGCCCAAAACCATTGAAAATCATTTTCATAATCATCGACATCAATATGCATCTTTCTATCATGTTCAATCTCATCGCATAGATGTTCATAGTACTGAATTTGATCTTCATCATTCATTAAGTTGGGGTTAAGAAGTAATTCTGTTTTTGTTATCATACAAACCTCGATAACTCTATTTTAAGCTTGTTCGAGGTTTAGTGATTTTATAAGGTAAGTATGAAATCTTATTTATGCTTTGACCAAGGAATGCTTAAAAATCCCTATACTTGAACACAGGTGCTAAATTATTTTGTCACTTCTTTACTGATTCACTGAAGCCAAGACGTCCAATAAAAGGAAGTTTCAGTGCTGGCCTCCAAAAATCGATACCGAAGTTTAGTCCCAGTAGGTTAATTTCGATACCTTCATTCTTAGCTGCAGTTGCGCCAAATAATCCAAAGAAAGAGAGTTGGTAACCTGTGTTACTTTGACTTTCTCCCCAGAACGTATTTGGACCGAGATAGTCTTTACCGATTGCATTGGCAGGAAGTTCTGTGTCGATCTCCTTAATGTTTCTGATTAAGTAAGAGACAAATGTATTTGAGTTTGGTCCAGGCCAAAGCACATAGCGATCTTTAAATGGGTATTGCTTGATAAGTTTTTTGACCTCGGCAACAATGAGTCTTGCATCACCGCCAGTGCTTTCAAATAATAGGGTTGGTTCATTATCATACCATTTCCTATCTGGGAGCTGCTTTTCAACATTGATGGCCGAACCAGTTGCTCTGATATTCCATGATGTCACCTGGGCAACAGTGTAAGCCGTATCTTCTTTTAGTTTCCAGGCCACCCATGGGTGTGTTCCAAAATAGCCGCGCCATGCGAATGCTCGAGCATAGTAGATCTGGAAAATATCTTCCTTCTGTTCTTTTGCAGGAGTTGCAATATTTGCACTTTCCCGTGATGCACTTCTCCAGTCCTTACTCGAACAAGATGAGAAGATCATTAATAGGAGAGTAAATTGAAGAAGTTTATATACGATTTTCATACAGGAATATTACACCAAAATAGTTTAGATATCTACTTTGACAAAATCTTTACGATAACTAGATTTCCATTCTCTTAAAATATGCTTATAATGAGGTGTATTTAATTCATAATCAAGGAATAACTATGTCTATTTCAGCTGTACCATTTATTACCCTCAATAGATTTGAAGATGGATTTAGAGATCAATTTTTAAAAGGTGTTGAAGGATTATTTGATAATACTCAATTTGTTGGTGGCCCAATGGTCGCTGAACTTGAAGCAACTCTTGCAACGAAGGTTGGTTCAAAATATGCTGTTGGCTGTGCTAATGGAACTGATGCAATCCAAATTGCTTTAAGAGCTGTTGGTGTTGAAAAGAACGATGTTGTTCTTGTTCCAGATATGACTTTCTGGGCAACTTTTGAAGCGGTTGTTAATGTTGGCGCAAATCCTGCGACAGTTGATGTTAGCCGTGAAACTCTTCATTGGGATGTCGAGACTTTTAAAGCAGCGATTGAAAAATTTAAACCAAAAGCTGCTATTATGGTTCATCTCTACGGTTGGGCTTCTCCTGATACGACAGCTATTCGCAAGGCCGCAAAAGATGCTGGCGTTCTTTTAATTGAAGATGGCGCTCAGTGTTTTGGAACCGAAGTTGATGGGAAATCTGTTCTTGGAGAAAGTTTAATTTCTACAACAAGTTTTTATCCTGCAAAAGTGCTTGGAGCTTCTGGAGATGCTGGAGCAATTTTTACAAATGATGAAAACCTAGCAAAGACGGCCAGAATACTTGTCAATCATGGACGTACAGATCACTATTCTCACGGAATGATTGGTTGGAACTCACGTATCGGTGCTTATGAATCTCTATTTTTAAATCTTTCTTTAAAGCATATCGATGCCAGACTAGACAGTAGAAGAGAAGCGGTAAAATACTACCAAGAAAATCTTCAAGGACTTCCTCTAAAAGTAGTTACAGCGGCTTCAAATGTTTCTGAAAATGGTTACTGTGCAGTCGCACTTATTGAGCCAGAATTAAGAGGTGCTTTAATTGAAACTTTAAAGTCAAAGAATATTGGTTTTGGGACTATATACCCAGGAGCAATGAGTCTTCAAAGTGGAGCAAAAGATCACTTAGTTGGTTCAATCGATAATGGAAATGCTCACTATATTTCGCAAGCAGTTCTAAACCTGCCATGTTTTGCATATATTACAAAAGAAGAATTAGCGTACGTTGTAGCGGCGGTAAAAGAGCATTTTAAAAAGTAAGATGAGTTTTTACGCAATAGACTTCGGTACCTCAAATTCGTTAATTTCTTATATTGATAAAGATGGCAATGCTAAACTAATCCCCATTGATCACGATGGGGATGTTATCTTGAAGTCCATTATTTACACTCCTACTCAAAGAGAATGGTTCTATGGTAAAGAAGCAATTTTTGAACGTGAGAATAATGATGGAGAAGGACGCTTCTTTCGATCAATAAAAAAATTTCTTGCGGAACCAAATTATAAGGGAACTGAAGTTCACGGTAAGCAAGTTTCAATTGAATTTCTCGTTTCGAAAATTTTGGGACATATGAAATCTCAAGCAGACAAAGTGGTAGGCGAAAATGTCACAAGCGTCGTGCTTGGTCGTCCTGCTCGTTATTCTTTAAATGACGATAACGACCAATTGGCCCAGGATAGAATGGAAAAGGCCGCTAAGCTTGCAGGCTTTGAAAGAATTATCTTCTGCCCTGAACCTCTTGCTGCAGGATTAAACTTTTCCTCACTCAGTGATAAGTCTCAAGAGATGAATGTCTTGATTGCTGACTTCGGTGGGGGGACTTCTGATTTCACGATCCTTCGTGTTCATGACAAAGAGTACTCAGCTGATGATGTCCTTGGCATGAGCGGTCTCTTTGTGGCCGGAGACGCCCTTGATGGGCAGATGATGAGAGATTTTATTTCCAAGCATTTTGGATCACAAATCGAATATCAAATTCCATTTAATGATAATGTGTTAAAGTTTCCAAAAAAGCTGATGTTAACTCTATGTTCTCCTGCTCACATATCGATCTTACGCGAAAGAGAAACGTGGGAACTTTTAAAAGAAATTCAAAGCTATAGTATTAGTGATGAGTATAAGCGCTTAATTGACCAGCTGTTCACTCTTGTCGAGGAACAACTGGCCTATCCTGTTTATAGTGAAATTGAAAATACAAAGATTGCCCTGAGTTCAAAGAGCACGAGCACATATCAATTTCATCAATCTTCGATTCATATCGATGAGGAGATTACTGAAGACGCTTATCGAGAGTCGATTTCTGAGACTGTCGATAAAATTAAAGACTCAATGCTTAAGGCCTTTGATCATTCCAACTTAGAGCTCGAAGACATTAATAGGGTCTTCATCACAGGTGGTACTGGACAGTCTCCATATATTCAAGAAATGCTCAAAGAAATTTTTGGACCAGAAAAAATCTCCGATGGAGAGGTTTTTCAATCAGTGATTAATGGTCTAACTGAGTATGCGAAACTTCAACAATAGTTCAAAGTCTATGGTATTCTAATTCCTATAATTCATCACCAATGTGAGGATATGAATGATTTTAGCACTTATAACTGGTCTTGTTATTGGCTTTCTTATGTGTATTCCAATTGGACCAATTAATGTCTGGGTTATCAATACTCAGTTAAGAAAAGGTGCCAAAAGTGCTCTCGCAATTGCGGGGGGCGGCTCTTTGATGGATTTTATCTATTTCTATATAATTCTAAGTGGATTGTCTTTTTTCAGTTTCTCTGAATCGATCATTAATTTTTTCAAGGTTATTGGTATTCTTGTAATTTTTGGGATGGGAGTTAAGGAACTTCTATTTTCTTCACAAAGCTTTAATGAAGAATTTGTTGATCAAGCACGAACTAAAACAATTGTTACATCTTTTTTGGTCGGAATTATACTCTATACTTCAAATCCTGGACTTATTGTCACGATGACGGCATTAGGTGCTTTTTTAAAAAGTTTAGATTTATTCGAGTTTAATTTACTCAATATCTTAATTGTCTCTCTTGGTCTTGCAATGGGGTCTTTTCTTTGGTTTGTATGCTTGAGTCACTTTGTTAAACGCTATCAAGAAGCTATTAGAACTAAGTATATGGCCAAAGTGAGCAAACTAAGTGGTCTTCTTATGTTGTTACTAGGTATTTTTATGAGTATAAAAATTTTGTTTTAGATATTCTTGAAAAGATACTCTAGACCATTAACTTTTATCTCATAAAGTTCACGTAAGAGAATTCCAAGCTCTCCATCAGGGAAGCCCTCATTTTCAAACCAAACCATATACTCTTCAGGGATATCAATTAGACGAACACCCTTGTAGCGACCAAAAGGCATTCTGGTCGTTGTAAATTTTTTTAAATATTCTTTATCAAAGTTAAGTTGGTTTTCCATTCGACTCTCTCTCTAAATTTGGTTAGAGTGTATAAATGGATAATACAATCAATTTTAAAATTTGGATAGACGCAGATGCCTGTCCTAAAGTCATTAAAGAAGTTGTTTACAAAACTTGTGCTCGCACCGGAGTCCCTGTAACTCTTGTTGCTAATAGTTATATGACTATTCCTCATTCTCCACTGATTCGCCTCATTCAAGTTGAGCAAGGTGCCGATGTTGCAGATTCCTATATTGTCGAACACCTTGAAGCTGATGATATTATTATTACTGCTGATATTCCGCTTGCTTCTCTTGTCGTTGAAAAAGGCGCATTAGCAATTAATCCTCGTGGAGAGTTGTATACGGAGGAGAATATCAGTGAGCGTCTTTCCATGAGAGATTTTATGCAAGATCTGCGTGATAGTGGAATGCAGACTGGAGGGCCAGCGCCATTTGGACCAAAAGATAAGGAGTCTTTTGCAAACTCACTAAATAAAATACTAACAAAGAAGTTAAAATAGCTACTTTCTTCAAGGTCGTTTGACAAGGCCTCGGTAATAAGAGATAGATAGGGTGCAATCTAAACACTCTTTAAATAAACCTTTTACTACCGGTGTTTGGATTAGGTAGTAAATAAAAAATGGAATATTAAAGATGATAGATTTCAAATCGTTGAATTTGCACGCCTCTATATTAGAAGCTCTCGAAAAAAAGGGTTACACAAGCCCAACACCAATACAGGCGCAGGCCATCCCTCACTTACTAGAAAATAAAGATTTACTTGGAATAGCACAAACTGGAACAGGAAAGACTGCTGCCTTTTCATTGCCGATTATTAATCGACTTGGAAGTAATAAGATCAAGGTAAAGCCTGCAAGAATGCGTACTCTTATTCTTACACCAACACGTGAGCTTGCTTCACAGATTGATGAAAATATTAAGTCTTATAGTAAAGGTCTAAAGCTTTCAAGCACTGTTATCTTCGGTGGAGTTTCGCCTCGTCCACAAATTATGGCCATGTCAAAAGGTGTGGATATTCTTGTGGCAACTCCTGGACGACTGCTTGATCTGATGGGTGATGGACATATTCTTTTTGAGCAACTTGAAGTTTTTGTTCTTGATGAAGCCGATCGTATGCTCGATATGGGGTTTATTCGCGATATCAAAAAAGTAATCGCGAAACTTCCTAAAGTAAGACAAACTCTTCTTTTTTCAGCAACGATGCCAAATGATATTGCCGACCTTGCGAATTCTTTACTAAAAGAACCTGTGCGAGTTGAAGTAACTCCAGAATCGACAACAGTTGAAAAAATTGATCAGAAGCTTTGTCTTGTTGATCGTACAAATAAACCACTGCTTTTAAAAAGTATCCTTCAGGACAAGACGATACAAAGTGTACTTGTTTTTACTCGTACAAAGCATGGTGCTAATAGAGTTGTAAAACATCTTGAGGATGCAGGAATTGGTGCCGCCGCAATTCATGGGAATAAGTCTCAAGGAGCTCGTGAAAGAGCTCTAGATTTATTTAAGCGCGGAAAAATTAGAGCTCTAGTAGCAACTGATATTGCTGCTCGTGGAATTGATATTTCTAATATTACTCACGTTGTTAATTATGATCTTCCAAATGATCCAAAAAGTTATGTTCACCGTATTGGTCGAACGGCTAGGGCCGGACGTGAAGGTGTTGCAATTTCATTTTGTGATGAGACGGAGCTTAAACTTTTAAAAGACATTGAAAAAACAATTAAGATGAAAATAGATGTTGATACTACTCAACCATATCACGGTGCTGAACCACATCTTGCGAAGAAACAACCTTTACGCAATCCAAATGAAGCTAAGGGAAACAAGCCAAAGCATAATCAAAATAGACGTCGAAAGCCACTTAATAAGAAGGCTTCTGGTGCTGCTCCTAGAAAAAGTAATTAACAATAAGACCTCTTAAATAGAGGTCTTTTTTTATTTATCATTTGAATTGAGATTACGATAAATCTTTCCACGATAATAACTAAGAGAGCCAGAAAAATCTGAATTCTCATTTATATCGCATTTTCCAACAATAAAGAATCCCTGTGAATAGATATCACTTTCTTCAAGTGGTGCAAGATAACTTGGTCCATAGAAATCGATATCGTTAACTTCCACATGACAACCAAGTGGGTTTAAAGTAACTTTTCCCGCTGTTCCTAGAATTTGTGCTTCTTCGTAGACATAATTTTCTTTGTAGTCCCATGTTGTAAAGTCATAACTGTCGTTAAACCAACATGCAGGCCTTTGTTCTTGATTAAGACCTGCTATCAAAGTATCAAAACGACATTGCTTGGAAGGATAATCATTTACATTTGTGATTGTCACAACTTCAGTTGATGGAGTGTCAACAGAGGCATTGCCATAAATTTCCCGTGAATCTAATATCGCTCTTTCCATACGTATGCGATCATCCTTGAAAATCCTTGGTAAGCATTCTGATGTGGCAAAGTAATCGGCCTGGGCCTCTGCGGAATACTTCTTGGTTGGATATACCTTTGGCTCTCCTGCGAGGAGGTGACCAACTTCATGGCATACAGTTATAGCGAAAGCGTCGTCAGTTAAATTGTATTTTCTTGGAAACTCGCCGTGGAAAGTCATAATAACTTTATTTTTACGATACGAGACACTGGCATTGGCCACTTTACTTTCCCATTTCGTGTCAAAAGTAATTGGACCATATTTTAGTTCAATCTGTTCTTGGTAGTGTGAAAGAACTTCATCGATAACCTGATGAAAGCTTTGCTCTGTCATTGGTGAAGCAAGTGCGATTGATGAAAGGCCTAGGGCCAGTAATGTTTGTGCGATAGTCTTGATTTTCATGAACATACTATATCTTTATTAGAAATTGGAAGCTAATGGTTTGAAATAATTACTCGCCACTCTATTCAGATGAATAAAAAATAGATATGCCTAATGGGCATGTTTAAGAAACTCATTTTCCTATTTTCAGTCATTTGTGCTGCAAGTTCCTTTGCTAGTGGAAATCTTCGTGTTCTGACCTTGAACCTCGGGGCAATTATGCCTTTTTCTTCAAGCACTGAAGCGAGAATTTCTAGTTTTTGTGAAGAGATTAAGACCAAAGATTATGATGTAATTCTTTTACAAGAAGTGTGGATTAGCTCATATCGTGAGCTTGTTAAAAAGAAATGTGATTTTAAATATAGCCTTGATTTGGATGAACAAAGTGGACTTGATCGCAATATTGAAAAGGGGAGGGTTAGCTCTCCTTCAATGCGTGGAATAAATTTCGTACTTTCAAATCTCTTTGGTCATCTGGGTCTTGATTCAGGTCTTTTGATTCTTAGTCGCTATAAGCTTAATTCTCCAAAGCGTTTAATCTTCTCTGAAAGTGGGGATGAGAAGTATATCTTCGATGGAGAGTCCTTTGTTTCGAAAGGAGCAATTGGTGCAACAATCAAGCATCCTAAGCTTGGTGATATCTTTATTGCGACAACTCACTTGGTTTCAGATTATATCGATCACGATTATCAGGAGCAAAAGAAACTTCAGCTGACAGAGCTGGCGGCCTGGTTCAAGGTGAATTCAAGAAGAGGTAAGTCGATTCTTGGTGGAGATTTTAATATTTCACCACCAAGTGATAAGAGAAGACGTCATCTCAACACAAGTAATCTTTGGGAAAACCTCAAGAATAACTATTTAAAAGACTTCGCGGCCCTTAATTCTGATTTTTCTGACCTCACAACTTTCCCTGGAACTGGACAAGATGATGATGAAGGTGTCGTTGATCATATCTTTGGGCACGGAGGTATCATCCCATTAAAAGGTGAGATTACTCTTAAAAATGGCTTCTCTGATCACTATGGCTTCGAGGCCATCTTTGGAACTCAAGACCTCAGTCTTTTCTAAACTGGAGCGATTAAAGTTTTTTAAATTAACACGGTTCATATAGTGGACGTGACCAAGCGCATTGTCTTATAATAGAGCAAATTTTTAATATATTAGAGAGAGAAAAATGAAAACAGCAATTACCCCAACGAGAGAAGAAGATTTTAATGAATGGTACCAAGAAGTTGTAAAGTCTGGAGACCTTGCTGAGAATTCTCCCGTTCGTGGATGTATGATTATAAAGCCTCACGGCTATTCGATTTGGGAAGGAATGCAGAAGCATTTAGATGCTGAGTTCAAAAGAACTGGGCACCAAAACGTTTATTTTCCAATGCTAATTCCACTTAGCTACCTTGAGAAAGAAGCTGAGCACGTAGAGGGTTTTGCGAAAGAATGTGCGGTTGTTACTCACCGTCGTCTTGTAAAAGATGGAGATAGATTAAAACCAGATGGTGAACTTGGTGAGCCATATGTAATTCGTCCAACAAGTGAGATGGTAATTGGTGAAGCATTCGCGAAATGGGTAAACTCATACCGTGATCTTCCAATTAAAATCAATCAGTGGGCAAACGTTATGAGATGGGAGATGAGGCCAAGAATCTTCCTACGTACATCTGAATTCCTATGGCAAGAAGGACACACAGTACACGCTACTGCAGAAGAGGCAGTCCAGGAAACTTTAACAATGCTTGAAGTTTATCGCTCATTCTTTGAAGATGTACTTGCTATTCCTGTAATGCCTGGTCAAAAAACTGAATCAGAAAAATTTCCTGGTGCAGATAGCACTTATACAATCGAAGCGATGATGCAAGATGGGAAGGCGCTTCAGGGTGGAACTTCTCACTTTCTTGGACAGAACTTTGCTAAGGCTCAAGGAATTAAATTCGCAGATAAAGATCTTAGTGAAAAATATGCTTTCACAACTTCATGGGGAGTTTCGACTCGTATGATTGGTGGTCTTATCATGACTCACTCTGATGATGATGGACTTGTGCTTCCTCCAAAAATTGCAGCAGTTCATGTAAAACTACTTCCAATTTACAAGAAAGAAGCTGAGAGAGAAGAAGTTCTTGCTTATGTAAATGACTTAATGGCAGAAGTTTCAAAAGTTGACTTTAATGGTGGAAAAGTTTCTGTTGAAGTTGATGATCGTGATATTCGTGGAGGTGAGAAGTACTGGAGTAATGTGAAGAAAGGTTACCCAATCATTCTTGAAATCGGTCCACGTGATGTTAAAAATGGTAAAGTATTTATGACAAGAAGAGATCTTGGAACTGGTGCTAAATCAGGAATTGCAAAAGATGATTTTATCTCTTCTGTAGCTTCGATGCTTGAGGAAGCTCAGGCGAATCTTTACACGAGAGCAAAAGAGAAGAGAGACGCGAATATTGTTGAAATCAGTTCAAAAGACCAATTTGAAGAAGTATTTTCAAGAAAAGAATTCCCAAATAAAATGGGATTTGCTTATATCGCAGACAATGAAGAATCGCGAAATATTCTTAGTGAGAAGCAAATGAGCTTCCGTTGTATGCCTTTAACTGAGCAAGAGGTTGAAGGTAAGACTTGTATCTTTACGGGTGAACCTGTTAAGAGAAGAGTTATCATCGCAAAAAGTTACTAATCTTCTAATAATATAGCCCTACTTAAATAGTAGGGCTTTTTTTTCTATCTTTATTGAGTCTCTAAAATTGCTATTATTTATTTATGAAAGCAATAATCTTGTTTATAACTCCATTTTTTCTATGTTCAGCTTCAACTCTAAGAATCAAGGCAAAGAATTTTGATTGTAAGACTAACGAGCTAGGACAATTATTTGTTTCTGAAAATAAGAAGTTAGTCTATCAACTAGAGGTACCTCTTGACGGGAGTGCTGCTTTTAATCTTCCTAAAGGTCAGTATGATATCTCCTACATTACGAAGTCTGGTTGTAGTGCGACACTAAATCATACTCATCAAGCAAATAAGGACTCAGATATTACAATTGAGGTTAAGCAATGAAATTCTTTTTCGTAACATTATTTGGAATGATGGCCACGGCCTCAATGCTGGCACCACAGCCAGGTATGCGAGATATGGAAGGTGCCAGATGTATGGCGCTGCTCCCTCAGTGTATGGGAGATACAAGTGCGACAAGGCCAAGTGATTACTGTGTTCAATGTCAGTACCTTGATCGTGGAATATATCCAAGTGTAGCGACACCAATGCCATCTTACTATCCTTGGTGGTATGGGTATGGGATGTACCAATATCCAAGTTACTACTCGTATCCGGGTGTATGGAATAATGGTGGACTTTCAAATCATTACTATCCTGGGCCTGGTAATATGGCCGCAGGAAAGCCAAATATTTATTTTCATGGTCTAGAGAACGGACAAGAATTTGACTTTAAAATTTCTTATAAAGAAAAGGCGAATGAACTTTCGACTTCTCCAATTCATTCAAAGAATGGATGGAGTATTAAGAAGTCAAAAGATGGACTAGTTGTTGATGGGACAAACTATAACTACCTTTATTATGATTACAAACTCGACTCAAATAAACTGCAAAGTGAAGCAGGTTTTTGCGGTGATGAGAAATCTGTGTATAAGAAGATGGTTTCTGTTTTAAATACAATGAAATTTAAAAAAGCAGAAGTCGATGATTTTGAAAATTACTGGGCCTTTAAAATTCCTAAAGGGGAGTATTGCGTGTTCCCTCAGGAGCATCAGGAGCTTAATGAAATTGCTGCTTGGCAAAGCTCAATACAACCACAATTTTATAAAAGAGTTTTATTTGCACTAATTCCGAAAGATCAGATTTTAGCTAAGAAGGGAGCTAATTTCACAAAAATCCCTGAAAGTGATTGGAATCCGATGAGGGGAATTTATCGTAACGTTGCACAGGCCGATTCGAAGTTTCAAATACATGAGTGGGGAGTAGCCTTCTTAACTAAGTAATGATAGTTTATTGCTATGAATATTACAGTTTTAGATTATCACGTTCATCTCTACTACGATGAAAACTCAATAGAATTTGCAAAAGATCTCGCTCATAGATGCAAGGAAAAGTTTCCAATTGAAATTTGGCACTTCCATGAAAAATTTGTGGGCCCTCACCCAATGTGGAGTGTGCAATTAAGTGTTCAGACTGCCGACTTTGGTCGTGTGTTTGAATGGATCACTCTTAATCATAAGCATCTTATTGTCTTCACCCACCCAAATACAGGAGATGATCTTCTTGATCATACTGATCATGCAATTTGGCTCGGTAAATCACTTGATTTAAATATCGACATCTTTAAGAAGGCCTAGTAATGGAAAAAATGATAAGCGAAGCTTGTGAGCGAAATAAAGGACCAATCCTTGAGAAGCTCAAAGGGGTTATCGATGGCAAGAGAGATTTGAATATTCTTGAGATCGGTAGTGGAACTGGTCAGCACGCAGCTTTCTTTGCTAGCGAACTTTCTAATGTGTCTTGGTCTACAAGTGACCTTAAAGAAAATCATGAGCAGATTAAACTTTGGATTGAAGGAATAAAAAATATCAAGCAACCAATTCAATTTGAATCGGGGAAAGATGAATTTCCTCAAGGTGACTTTGACATTGTTTATACTGCAAATACTCTTCATATCATGTCTTGGAAAAATGTTAAGACACTTATTAAGCAAATAGGAAAGGCCTTGAAAGGTGACGCCCGCGTTTGTATCTATGGCCCTTTTAATTATCATGGAAAATTTACGAGTGAGAGTAATGAAAATTTCGATGCTTGGCTGAAGGATAGAAATCCTATGAGCGGGATTAGAAGTTTCGAAGATATCTGTAATAATTTTGTGAAATATAACTTTATATTAGAAAATGATTTTGAAATGCCTGCTAATAATCGTTTCCTAGTTTTTAAAAAGTTAAAGTGAGATAAATATGGCGAAGAAAATAAAAATTGCATCATGGAACGTCGCTGGTCTTAGGGCCTGTGAAAAAAAAGGTTATCACGATTGGGTTAGAGATTTTGATGCCGACATTATTTGTCTACAGGAAACCAAAGCATTACCTGAACAATTAAATGACTCCCTGGTTAATCCCGTAAATCATGAAGCAATCTACGCACCGGCCGAAAAGAAAGGCTATTCGGGGGTTTCTACGTGGGTTAGAAAAGGAATTGAGCATAAGCATACTATTGGTCTTGGTATTGAGAAGTTTGACTGTGAAGGAAGGACTATCATTACTGAGTTTTCAAACTTCATACTTATCAATTGCTACTTTCCAAATGGCCAACGCGACCACGGACGTGTTCCTTATAAATTAGAATTTAGCCGTGAAGTTGCGAAGAAGGCCTTAACACTCAAAAAGAAAACTAAGAAAGAAGTTATTATTACTGGTGATTATAATACGGCTCACCATGAAATTGATCTTGCAAATCCAAAAACAAATACTAAGTCTACAGGATTTCTTCCAATTGAGAGAGAGTGGATGGATGAGTTTAAAGGCCAGGGCTTTACAGATATTTTTAGAGAGTTCACTCCAGATGAAAATGGTCACTACACGTGGTGGACTTTTAGAGGTGACTGCCGAGCGAGAAATATCGGATGGCGTATTGATTACTTCTGGTCAACAAATGAACTTCTCCCAAGAGTGAAGGCCTGTGAACATCATAGCGATGTGATGGGAAGTGATCACTGTCCAATCTCAATGATATTAGAGGTTTAAGTTTTTTTAATGCTCTGTGTAAAATATTCAGGAAGTTGACTATTTAATTACTTCTTACTCAAAAATTGTTTATAACAAAGTATACAAATTTTGAGGTCAATATGAAAAGCAGTGCTATCTTTAAGAATATTTGTAAGGACAAGTATTATCTTCTGAAGCTTTATTCAGTGGAGACCTTACTATTTTCAATAGCTATTCTTATACTTTTAAAATTTAGATCATTCGAAGCTCTCAATTTTTCAGCGGTTGACTTTTTATTGTTAATTCCAGCTGTTATTATGGGCTGGCTTGTTTCTTCATTTCTTCACAATACTTCCCACGATAATATTAAAAATCGTTTTTTAAATCTATTTGTAGGTGAGTTTTGTGGAGCATGGGTAATGTATGGCTTTAGAAATTTTATTCTGATTCATATCCTTCATCATAAATATACGGATGAAGAATTTGATCCTGTAAATCCGTCAGGTATGACATTTCTTGTTTTTGTGACTGCGCCAATGCGCTATATGATTAAAAGAGCTAAATCATTCTTAGAAGATAATTATAAATCAGAAGAAAATTATCATAAGATTATGATTGGGCATGATATTCTTTTTCATCTGAATCTTGTTTTGAGACTTGCTTTCTGGTTTACTCTATTTGGACCAAAGCTTTTTTTACTTTTTTATATTCCATCTGTAATTAGCAATATTGCTATTCTTGCTCATATTAATTATGTTTGCCATCAAGACCATGAAGACGGAAGTGTGGAGATTTTTAACCTTAATCATAACCTCTATTATAAAGTTGCAAACTTCATAACGATCGGTGGCTATTATCATAAGAGTCATCACTTAAACCAAAATCTCTTTGATCCACGTGCTCTAAAAACAAAACGTTCAAAAGAGAGGTTGATTTCCAAGCAAGCACAAGGAATCTCTCTACATCAGGACTATCAATATTCAGGATCTTTAATTTCAAAGTATTTTGAAATCAATGGGATTTGGGGCGAGAGAAAGAAGAATTTTGAGAAGGCCCAGTCAAAAGATAGACTGGCCGTTGTCCATCGCTTAAGTCTATAGTCGACTTGTTAGCTTTATCAAAATATCTTTCTTTGGTCTTAAGCTAACATAAGCTTCTGCGAGAGGAAGCTCATCACTTAATTCCAGTTGAAAGTTATTTAAAACCTCTTTAATAATTATTTTTATTTCACTTAAAGAAAATAGTTCGCCAATACAACGTCTTGGTCCTTTTGAGAAAGGTATCGAACGATGTTCTTTATTAATTTCATTCGTTATAAAACGATCAGGTTTAAATTCTAAAGGATCTTGATGATATTTTTCACTTCGTTGCATGACATATATTGGAATAACAACATTAGTATTTTTGAAAATTTGTAAGTCTCCAATTTGCGTATCTTTAGAAGCTTTTCTCGATAGAACTGGAAATGCCGGATAGAGACGCATAGCCTCGTGTATAACGAGATCAAGATAATCATCATTTCGCTGAATTTCTATAAATAGCTTTTCCTGGATATCCTGATGCTTTGCTAGTAGTCCAAATATCCAAGATAGAGTGTGTGCAGTCGTTTCGTGACCTGCGAGCATTATAGTTAAAATCTCATCTCTAAGCTCATCATCTCTAAGTGACGTTCCAGTCTCTTCATCTTTTGCATGCACAAGTCGCTGAAGTACACTGGAGAGTTCTGTGGGTCTTGGGTTCTCTCTCTCTTTAGTAATAAGTTCCATCACTATTGTTTCTAAATTTTTAAAATGTCTTTTGAATTTAAAATTTTTCTTTGTTGGTACCCAGTAAGGAATAGGGAAGAACTCGAAAATTCTCTCGTATGTTACGATTGAGGTATAGTCTACTGCTTCACTCACGATCTTTGCTTTTTCTTCTCCCAAATTTGAACCAAGAAAAATCTCACATGCAATATCAAACGTTACCTTTTTGCAAAAATCACATATATTGATTGAATCTGAAAAATTAGCAACCATTTTTGAGGTGATATTTTTGATAGATGGTTCATATCTTGTAATTGCGTTATTTCCAAACTCTTTTGAAATAATTGTTCTATTTCGTAACCAAAGGTTAAAATCATTATTTGTGGCGAGGCCATTTCCAACAACGGCCCTAATCTCTTCAATCTGTTCTCCTTTAATGAATGAGCGATTATTCTCGATGAGAACTTCTTTAATCATTTTTGGATCATAGATAATTACAGAGTTCATTGGCCATGGGAAGCTTGCTATTTTTCCATATTCATTATGCGTTTGTGTGAATGCCGCTAAAATATTTTTTTGAAACTCTTTTACATAGTTAATATATTTCAACCCTCGAGGGCCTGGGATATGGGAAAGTCTGACAAAAGTGATTGCCTTTTTAAAACTAGATTTGCGATTTTCATTTGCCATAGTTTATTTTAGCAACTCAATTTCAAACATAAAGTTTTTTTTGATGGTACAATATTTCCATGGCAAGAATTCTATTAACTTCTATTGGCTCTTTGGGAGATGTAAATCCAATTATTGCTCTTGGAAAGTATTTGAAGGCAAACGGTCACGTTATCACTTTGGCAACGTGCGAACGCTATAGAAATAATATACAAGATGCCGGCTTGGACTTTATCTGTGTTCGTCCTAATTACGATCCAAAAGACGAAGCTTTGTGTAAAGCAATTGTTCATCCGACACTAACTCTTTATTATGTCCATAAGTTAATTCTAACAGAGGAACAACTTGAACTTAGTATTAATGACTTTTGTGATATTGTTAATGATTATGATTTTGTAATTGGTAATGTATTTTCATATGCCGCAAAGATAGCGTGTCTTAAAAATAATGTGAAGTGGGTCTCTCTAAATCTTTGTGCTCTTTGTTTTTTTTCAAGTTATGACCCTCCAGCTCTTTATCCTCTTCTTTTTTTGCAAAAATTAAAGTTTGGAAAACGTCTCATACATAAAGTTTTATTTCGCTCGATGTTTAAACTCGTCGATTATTGGGGCCGTGAGGTTCATCGCTCATATGAGAGACATGGACTTGGAAAAGCCGGAAGCCTTATGCTAGAGGCTCCTTTCTCAAAAGACTTAAATATTGCATTATTTCCAAAAGAATTTGGCACTTTTCAAAAAGACTGGCCAATCAATACGGTTCAAGCTGACTTCTTAAATTATAGTGGAGAAAAAACTGATTTATCTGATGAAGTTAAATATTTCTTAAATAATAAAGAAAAACCAATACTTGTGACTCTAGGATCTGTGGCTGTGTATAATCTCAATGAGTATCTTGAACCAATAATTAAACTCATTGAAAATACGAAGGATCGCTATATCCTCACAATTCCTGATTCGTATAAAGAGCGCTATGCTGTTTTAAAAGAAGATAGAATTCTTCTCGCGAATTTTCTACCTTATACTTCAGTTATGCCTTTAACAAAGGCGGTTATTCATCAAGGAGGAATTGGAACTGTCTCCAATTGTTATCAATCTAAAGTATTTCAAATTATCATTCCATCTTGTACGGATCAATTTGATAACGCCTATCGTGTGAAGAAAATAGGTCACGGTGATTTTATTCCTTTAAAATCCCTATGCTATACTAAGCTTAAGCTTAAATATTCACTGATAGAAACCTTCTCTGTCTCCATTGAAAATGGTGAACATGATCGGTTATCAGTGTTGCTCTCTTATTTAGAATTATGAGTTTTTCTTCATATAAAAGTAGTTAACTATCTAAATTATAAACCGATATCTTAATATAAGTTTTTATAAATTTTTATAATTTGGGAGGGATTATGAAGAAGATTTTCTTGATTACTATTTTATCATTAACTTCATTTTATTCGAATGCTGCAGGCTGTACTAAAGAACAGGCTAAGGCCGCTGTAGAGAAAATGTGCGGAGAAATTACTGCAAAAGGCGATGCTGCAAAAGCTGAGGTCGCAAAGTTTAGATTTTGTGACACTAATTATGTTTGGGTACAAGACGCAGATGTAAAAATGGTTGTTCATCCAATTAAGGGAAGACTTAACGGGAAAGACCTGAAAGGCAATAAAGATGAAAAAGGAAAATTCCTATTTGTTGAGTTTGATAAAGTTGCCAAGGCAAATGCTGAAGGTGGTTGGGTAGACTACTATTGGACTAAGCCAGGAGATGAGGCACCAACTCCAAAAGTGTCATTTGTTAAGCAGTGTGCAGGTGACAAAAAGTGGATTGCTGGTGCAGGTGTTTGGAAGTAAGTAAATAAGTAAGTAAGTAAGTAAGTAAGTAAGTAAGTAAGTATGTAAGGATTTCTCTAGTGATGAAAAAATTAAAAAATATTGGACTTAAAGTACAAATTACTTTGATGACTGCAATCGTCTCAGCAATCTGTATTGTAGTTATCTCTTTCATTAGTTCTATTCGTTCTAAGAGTGCGCTTTTGGATATATCAAAAGGGCAACTTGATTCAACGAGTAAATTGATGTCGGATAAGGCGAATGAATACTTTTCATCACTAGAAACCTTTACAGGTATATTAAGTAAAGACCGCTTGATAGAGGGGTTGTTTATCGCATTTGAAGGAGCATTCTATGGTGGTGCATTTTCAACAGATAGTGATCAAAAAATTTTAACTCCTTCCTATATATCTAATGATAAATTATATGGAGATAGAATTAGATTAACAGCGAAAGATTATAAGTTAAAGTCGATCATGCTTGTTTCAATAAATGGGCAAGTAATTATGAATTCTATCTATGATGAGAAGTATCATTTTCTTGGGCGAAGCTTAAGGAATGGAGCATTGAAAGGCAGTGCTCTTAGTAAGTGTTTTGAGCAGGCCATTGCATCAGACAGTAATAAGATGTTCTTTGCTGACTATGCTCTATATCAAACATCAGGAGATGTGCACTCTTTTATTTGTCAGCGTGCTCTTGCTGAATTTCCTCATCCCGATGAGGGAATTGCAAAAGGAGATGTCCTAGGTGTTCTGGTCACAGAAGTTGATCAAGCTTATATCAATGGAATTCTTTCTTCTCGAGAAGGAATGGGTGAGACGGGACAAACTTACTTAGTAGGAGAGGACGGGATTTTAAGATCCAATATGTTCATTGAAAGTGGAAAGTTTAATGTTACAAACTCACTTAAAGAGAATATAAAAATAGAAAATGAAGCAGTTAAAAATGCTCTTGCAAATAATGTCGGAAGCCTTACTCTTGTTGGTCCACTAGGAAAAGAGGTTTTGACATCTTATAGAACACTCAGAGTTATTGACCGAAACTGGGCTTTTATCGCAGAGAGAGAAATTACAGATATCTTAGCTCCTGTAAATAAAATGATCTACTTTATTGTTCTTATTTCATTCATTCTTTTTGGAATTATTGTATTTGTAAGTTGGTACGCAACTTCAATGTTATCAAGGCCTATTACATCTTCTACAGATCATCTAAAAGAAATATCGGGAGACGTTGGAGAGAATGCACAGATTGTAAAAAAGTATTCTGAGGATCTTGGAAATGCTTCTGGAAATCTCGCAAGCTCGATCCAAGAAACGGTTTCAACAATGGATGAAATCACACAGATGGTTAATAAGAACCTTGAGAATGTTGATCAGTCAACAATGCTGTCGGAAGCGAGTAAGAACGCCGCTACAGAAGGACTAGGCATTGTAAGTAAAATGCGTGAAGCAATGAATGACATCAATGGTACTAATAATAATATCACTGAAGAAATGAGAGAGTTGAGTGAACAGATGGTTGAAATCATCTCAGTTATTGAAGAGATTGGAGCAAAGACTTCGGTAATCAATGATATCGTTTTTCAAACGAAGTTACTTTCGTTTAATGCTTCGGTAGAAGCCGCGCGAGCAGGAGAACATGGAAAGGGATTCTCTGTTGTCGCCGAAGAAGTTGGAAATCTCGCGACAGCTTCGGGAACAGCTGCAACGGAAATATCAACAATGCTTCAGGAGTCTGTAGGTAAAGTTCAACAAATTGTAAATTCTTCAAAAGATAAAATTGCACGAGTTACTGAAGAGGGAGCAATGAAAATTCAATTTGGTCAAACTATTGCGACTAAGTGTGGAGAGCAGTTAAATCTCATCCTTGAAAATGTAAATAGTGTCCATGGAACAATCTCTGAAGTAAAGCTAGCTTCTAATGAGCAGGCTACAGGTATTCGCGAAGTATCAAAAGCAATGCAGATGTTAGATCAGGTCTCAAACGATACACAGCAGATTTCGACTGATATCTTAAAAGTTGCAAAAACTTTGAATGATGGCTCTGAAGAACTTGAAGATATCGTTAAAATTTTTAACAACCTTATCTCTGGAAAAAAGAAAGAAGCTATTAGTGAGCAATAGTTGTTTTCCTTTATGAGGCCATAGAAAAAATCTATTTACAATATATCACACTAATCCCTTATCATATGAGATAGGGGTTTTTTATGTCGTTTTTAGATAATCCGTTTATCATTGTCACTCTAATTGGTCTTTCAACTGGACTTGGTGCCCTTCCTGTGTTCTTTAAAAAGAAGTTTGATAAAGACTCTCTAGATCTAGGAATGGGCTTTAGTGCAGGTATTATGTTAGTAGCCTCATTTATTTCTCTAATCATTCCAGGAATTGAATCTGGAATTCTTCTCTTTGGAAAAGTTAACGGGCTCTTAACCGTCACTTTTGGTATCGTGATTGGTTATTTCTTCATTATAGGTATTCATAATTTGACGCCACACCTGCACTTTCATAAGGCCGTTGATATGAAGCTTGAAAAAAATTTAAGTCGCATGACTTTAATTATGCTTGCTATCTGTCTGCATAATATTCCAGAAGGACTTACAGTTGGTGTTGGTCTTGCCTCAGACGATAAGTCCCAGGGCCTTGCTCTAAGTTTTGGTATCGCTCTTCAAAATATGCCAGAGGGGTTAGTTGTTGCAATAGGATTAATTAGCGAAGGTAGCTCTAAAAGCCGAGCTTTTCAATTTGCATTACTATCTGGATTAGTTGAACCAATTGCTGCTATACTCGGATATTATTCATTGCAATTTTCTAATATGCTTCTTCCGTTCTCCCTAGGCTTTGCTGGAGGGGCGATGTTATTTGTAATTTGTCAGGAAATATTTCCTGAGCTTTTTAGAAAGGGACATGAAAAGAAAGCATCTTGTGGTGTCGTTAGTGGCATTATAACGATGTTTGCACTTAGTTATTTATTATAAGTGATTAGGTTTTCCCTTAATTGTGATTTTTATCATTGAGTAATAAAATATAATAAAATATCTTTGATTTAATTAAAAACCTTGGAGGATTTATGAATTTAAATATTGGAATTGATGAAAACAAAAGAGTAGAGATCGCAACAAGTCTTTCACAACTTCTTGCAGAGTCTTATACGCTTTATTTAAAAACACACAAGTATCACTGGAATGTAACAGGGCCAATGTTTCAAACTCTTCACTTAATGTTTGAAACACAATACAACGAACTTGCTCTTGCCGTTGACGAGATTGCTGAGAGGATTAGAGTAATGGGAGTTAAAGCTCCTGGTTCATATGGTGAGTTTGCAAAACTAAGTTCAGTTAAAGAAGATACTTCAACAAACACAGAAGCAAATGTAATGATTCAAAATCTTTTAAATGATCACGAAACAATTGTAAGATCAGCCAAAGGGATTTTACCACTTCTTGAAGGTGCAAACGATGAAGGTACAAATAGTCTTCTTGGTGCGAGAATCGAGTATCATGAAAAAACAGCTTGGATGCTAAGAAGTTTAATTGGTTAAGATCATTCGATATAAGTGATTTGTGGGACTCAATGAGTCCCTTTTTTAATTCAGCTTTCTCTATCATCTCATCAATATATAGAATTTCAAATTAGTCGCAAAACAAGTGAATATGATTTTTATGAAACTTTAACAGAAAGACTATATGGCCGTGAATAAAATCATAAATGGATTCATAATTTCAATTAAAATATTATCGCTATCATCTTTTGCTGATACTTGGACAAGAGAAACTGAGCATGGTGGATTTCTTATAAATGTACGGTAGAACAGAAAAACAATGAACAACAAACTCCATTGATGTATGCCGCACTCTTTGATCGTAAGGATATTGTAAGAGAGTTAATGAAGAATGGCGCAAGCGTCAATGAGACCGACTTGGAGGGGCGTTCTGCGTCATCTTTAGCCCGTGAACAAGGCAATTTTAGCATGCTCGAAGTTTTGAATAGAAGAGTGTCTAACTAATTGATATTATATGGTTTTTTTTGATAGAGTGAGCCTATCAATGTATAGATAAAATGAAATTGGAAAATAGTAAAAATTAAACGATAGTATATGCATTAGATAATAAATCTTTAGGAGGATATTATGCAAACGTTAATCAACACAAAAATTACTGACTTTAAACTTGAAGCTTATCACAATGATGACTTCAAAACTGTTACAAACAAAGACATTGAAGGAAAGTGGTCAATCTTTTTCTTCTACCCAGCTGACTTTACATTTGTATGTCCTACTGAACTAGGTGACATGGCCGATAAGTATGCTGAGTTCCAAAAAATGGGTGTTGAAGTTTACTCTGTATCTACAGATACTCACTTCACACACAAAGCATGGCATGATGCTTCTGAAACAATCAAGAAAATTAAGTACCCAATGCTAGCTGATCCAACAGGTCACCTAACAAGAGCATTTGGTGTTCACATTGAAGAAGCTGGTCTTGCTTACAGAGGAACTTTCCTTGTAAACCCAGCTGGTGAAATTAAGCTTGCTGAAGTTCAAGATAACGGAATTGGAAGAAACGCTGATGAGCTAATGAGAAAAGTACAAGCTGCTCAATTCATCGCAGAACACCCAAATGAAGTTTGTCCAGCTAAGTGGAAACCAGGTTCAGATACACTTAAACCAGGTTTAGATCTAGTAGGTAAAATCTAGAATTAAAAAAAGTTTTAGGGCCGTCTTTTAGACGGCTCTTCTTTAGGAAAAGATCGAGGAAAGTATGTTAGATAGTGCAATGTTAGAACAATTAAAATCAGTATTCACAAAGCTTGAGAATCAAGTTGAATTGGTTCTAAGAACTTCTGATCACGCTAAGCAAGCAGAGTTAAAAGAAATGTTAACTCAACTTTCTTCAACATCAGATAAGATAGTTTTGACAGAAGTTGCTGACGGGAAGTCTTATCCAAGCTTCTATATTAAATATGATGGTAAAGAGAATGGAATTGCTTTTGAAGGTATTCCTGGTGGACATGAGTTCACGTCACTTATTCTTGCAATTCTAAACTCAGACAAGCAAGGAAAATTACCTGATGATATGATCATCAATAGAATTAAGAAATTAAAAGGGCCAATAGCTCTTAGAACATATATTTCACTTTCATGTGAAAACTGTCCAGAGGTTGTCCAGGCGTTAAACTTAATGGCAATCTTCAATGAAAACTTCTCTCATACGATGGTTGATGGAGAATTCGTTCAGGAAGAAATTTCTTCTCTGGGTATCCAAGGGGTTCCAAGTGTTATTGGTGAGGGAAAACTTATTAGTTCAGGAAAAATATCATTACCAGATCTTATTAAGAAACTTGAAGAAAAATACGGGGTTGAAGAAGGTGGAGAAGTAAAAGAAGTAGACCTTGGTCTCTATGATGTTGTTGTAGTTGGTGGTGGCCCAGCTGGTGCATCTGCTGCCATTTACAGTGCTCGTAAAGGTTTAAAGACTGCTGTAATTGCGGAAAAAGTTGGTGGCCAGGTTCAAGATACAAAAGGGATTGAAAACTTAATCTCTGTTCCATATACAGAAGGTCCTGAGCTCGCGGCTAAACTCGCAGGGCATATGGCCGAATATGATATTCAAATTCTTGAGCATCGTAGAGTTTCAAAAGTTGTAAAAGATAAGAATTCATTCTTAACTTTAGACTCTGGAGAGAAGCTTGAAACAAAGTCTCTTATCGTGACAACGGGAGCGAAGTGGAGAGAGTTAAATATTCCTGGTGAGAAAGAATATATTGGACGTGGTGTAGCATTCTGTCCACACTGTGATGGCCCATATTACAAAGGAAAAGATATTGCAGTTGTTGGTGGTGGAAACTCTGGTGTTGAGGCAGCAATCGATCTTGCTGGCATCGTAAAGAGTATTACACTTATTGAATTTGCTCCAGAACTTAAGGCCGATCAAGTGCTTGTTAAAAAACTTGAGTCTCTTCCAAATGTAAAGATTTTAAAAAATGCGAGAACACATGAAGTCGTTGGTAACGGCGAAAAAGTTGTTGGTCTTTCATATGAAGATAGAAGCAACGGTGAAATCAAGAATCTCGAGCTTGATGGAATTTTCGTTCAGATTGGTCTTTTACCAAATAGTGCTTTTATCAAAGATGTTGTTGAGACAAATAAATTTGGAGAAATTGTAATCGATGAAAAATGTCGTACGAGTGTTCCAAATATATATGCCGCAGGAGATGTAACAACTGTACCATTTAAGCAAATCATTATCGCAATGGGAGAGGGAGCGAAAGCAGCCCTGACTTCATTTGAAGATCACATGATTAGTTAGAAAAATATTCATATCTATTTACACCTTGTTTTGCTAGTGATAATAAAGTTTGATCAGTGAAACAAGGTGGTCTAAGTTGAAAACTCTAATCTCGATTCTAATAATTTCAAATATTTATGCTTTAGAAGTGCTAACAGCAAAGAACCAAAAATTCGTTACAACTTTCCAAAATTATGCGTGTAAGAGCTTTAGAGATAAGGCCTCCACACCAACTGAGCTTGCGGAATTAGACATGGAGTTTACCCTCTTAGGGGTCTCTGATAGCACCCGTAATATCACAATGGACCTAATGTCTTCTGATGGGAGTTGTTCTTATCACGCATACTTTTCACGTAAAAAAGGGGAGAAGTTTTTAAACTTTGAATCTTCTGTTGCTGTTGGTGATGAAGTTTGTACTAGTAAGAAAGAGGCAATTGATGCTCTTATGGTAAATGGTTTTAGATATGTGATTAAGTTTAATGCTTATATTTCTCTACTCTTTATGACTAAAGTTAATAATGAGTGTTTAGAAACTTCTGGTAATAATCTCGTCGAGTTTACTTGGGAGATTTAAATAGATAAGAGCTTGGTTTCTAGGCCAAGCTCTATATTTTTATAATTCGTCAGATACTTCGATTGTCATTTTTAAATGATCCGTACAAGCAAGTGTGTCACCATCTACAGAACATTCCATATCACTAAATTGGATATCACTAGAGATTTTAAATTCATCTGTGTCAATATTTAAATGCTGTAATTGTGCAAGACCTGACTGTTCTAATTCATCTTTATATATGGCGAGAAGTTCTTCCTTTGAGATTGTAAGTTCTTTTAAGTTTCCAGTGAATGATTTTTTCATTTTTGCATTTATTTCAATATCAATATTCTCTTGTCTTCCGTTAGCGTCGATTTCTTTATCTACATATTGTATAGTGTTCTTCCCTGTAACTGTAATACGTTTGAGATGAGCATTCTTATCATCTCTTTGGCTTACGTCTTCTGATTTCTCTAGCATTGTTTCGCCATCATCAGAAAACTTAAAAGATACATTTCCGCTCGCTAGTGAGTATGACTTAATAAAATCATTTTTCGCCATCTTTTTATAGAAAGTTTTAGATGTTAAATTTGTTCCAATTTCAATTTTTAAGGCATACGTCGATGTTGATAAAAGTGCGCAAGCAAGTAATAACTTTTTCATGTTGTCTCCAGTTTTATGAAATAAAATTATTTCTAGATTACCTGGAGAAGCGTTCATATTCAGGTTTATTGAAATTTATTTAGGGGTGTAGATTTAGTTTACACCATCGTTAAAATACCAGCACTTAGGATAGCTCTCGTTTAAAATCCCTGCTTTAAATGTATCGAGACGGCATTGAGGAGCTGGATGTTCTTCCATTGTTTGGGTGACAATACTTGAATCTTGTCTAGTCAATTTTGGAAACGGAAAGCGATTACCTCTTCTGGTATTTGATAATTTGTGTGAAAACTCGGCAGTATTTTTTCCACTTAGAATGAGGCGCTGGCAAAGATAATCATTGCTTGCACAAAGGCCAATTTGGCTGGACTCGTCTTTATGCATCTTCATGAAATTCTGATTGTCTTCGTTAGCGATATATTCTTTAAGACAAGTATTTGTTGCATAGTAATCACTCTTTCCTTCAACCGTGGCCCATCTTCCTTGTTTGTAGGGAACTCCGCCAAAATGATGGCCAAGCTCATGGCAAAGTATTGTCTGAAAAGTTTGAATGTTCATTTGTTTGTGACGTATAAGTCCACCAAGAATTGTGATAACCATTAGGCCATCTTCTCTGGAAGCATATGCATTAACGTCATTTCTTTCCCAGGCCAGCCTGACCTCGAGATTGGACATATTATAAAATCCTCGAAAATTATCAAGCTCTATCTCGTAGAGTTCTCTATTAGATTTTTCCATGAAAGTATTATCAACTTCAACTGTCTCCATATTCTCAGGCAAGAAAGATGCAAGTGTTTGAAGTGATAAGAGGATAAGAAAAAAGCTTTTCATAAAAATCCTAGAGGCTTAAGAAGATAAAAGCACCAATAAAAATGACTAGTAGTAAAATGATTAAGATTTCAAATGAGTATGACTTGTTTTGTTTTTCAACTTCAAATTGTCCGTGCTCTCGAAAATAAGGTTGGTCGATATTTGTAATTACGAATTCTAAATCTCTAAATGGAGTGACACCGTAGAATGAGTAAAGAATTTCTCTGCCTTCACAGATGTGAATTGTTGGCACCGATCTAATTTCAAAATGACTTGCAAGTTCAGGACTTTGGTCTGTGTCGACTTCAAAGAGTTTTATTTCAGGATAGCTTTCACGAAACTTTTCTAGAACAGGTTTCATCGTTTGGCATGGACCACATGTTTCAGATCCAAACTTAATAATATAGGGTCTGTTAAGAGCATTAACAGATGAGTCAAAATTTTCTGATGTTAAAATATAATCCATTTAAAAATTTTAGGTGATGGACCACATTTTGATAAGACGCAGCGAGTACTTTGATTAAATGCTTATCTTTTAACTCTTGTTTGTATATAGTGAGGATATGGAAAAGAAAGAACTCAAAGCAAGTCTCACTCAAGGTAATATTCTTTTACAACTAATCTCTTTAGCGTTACCGATGTCATTTGGTGTTTTTAGTATTATTGGATTTAACCTCGTCGATACTTTCTTCGTTGGTCAGCTTGGAAGTTTGGAGCTTGCTGCCATGGCGTTTACTTTTCCTATACCAATGCTTGTGGGATCAATCTCTTTTGGTATTGGTACTTCAACAGCCTCTTTTACCTCTCAGGCCATTGGCGCAGGTCGAGTAGAGGAAGTTAAGCAGTACACAAGTTATAGTCTTCTCCTTGCTATCGTTATAGTCTGTATCGTCGCAGTTCTAGGATATTCAACAATTGATTGGCAATTTCGCTTGATGGGAGCAGATGATACGGTTCTTCCTCTTATCCGTGAGTATATGCAAATTTGGTATCTTTGTACGCCGTTTACTGTTATTCCGATGGTTGGAAATAATATTATGCGCTCACTTGGAGATACTAAGAATCCAGCAAAGATCATGGCAGTTGCGGGGATTGTAAATATCATCTTAGATCCTATTCTCATTTTTGGTTTAGGACCAATTGAGCCAATGAGACTACAAGGTGCTGCCATCGCCACGATGATATCAAGAATCTTAACACTTTTTGCTTCACTTTATATTCTTCATACAAAGTATGGTGTAATCAAAAATCCTTTTAAAAACTTTAAGGAACTTTGGAAGTCATGGACCGATATTATCTGGCTTGCAATTCCTGCGACTTGTACAAATATTGTTTCTCCTATTTCAATGGCCATCGTTACAAGAATGGTTTCAAATTATGGAAATAAAGTTGTCGCAGGTTTTGGTGTCGGAACTCGTATCGAGTCCTTTATGACTATTCTGCTTATTGGACTATCAGTTAGTCTTGGCCCATTTGTTGGGCAGAACTTTGGTGCTAAGAATTTTGAAAGAATAAATAAGGCGATTCGTTATGCTAATATTTTTCCAATACTTTGGGCCGCATTTTGTTTTTTAGTTATGTACTTTTTCTCTGATAATATTAGTGCGCTTTTTAACGATGATGTTGAAGTAATGAGTGCCGCAAGAAGCTACCTACTTATTATTACGATAGGAATAATTGGTAATGGGGTCCTTTTAAATATTGTTAATGTTTTTAATGTTATTAAAAGACCCAAAGTATCTCTCGTGGCCAATGCTTTTAAGATGTTCATTATCTATCTGCCATATGCTTTCATCTTACGTGGGACGTTTCATGAGTATGGAATTTACTACGCCGGCCTTACTGCCCATCTGGTAACTGGATTCTTTGCTTATATCTACTTGAAAAAAACTTTTAAAGATATTGCCGGAAATCAAGCTCTTAATTCGTAGCGTCTAATAAGAGACGTTGCTTTTTGGTGAATTTATTTATTTAATTTGGCCATGAAAAATCTAATCAAAATTTGCACACTTACCTTTATTTCTCTTGTAACATTTGCTGGATCAATTCCTCATTACGACAGGTATCCGCAAACTCCTGCGATTCCTTACGAAGAAGATATCTTAGACTTCTATTCAACGAAAACAGCTTATGGTGAGTTTTCAAACTTTGCTCTCTTTCCAATCACAATTAATGGAGTTCTTTGGCCGACGTCTGAACATTATTATCAGGCACATAAGTATGAAGCAGCTGATCTCCAAGAGTGGGTAAGACAAGCGCCTTCACCATATGAGGCAGCAATGAGAGGAAGAGATAAAAATATTCCAAAACGTGCAGACTGGGATTCTTATAAAGATATTGCGATGGATGTTGCTGTAAGAGCAAAATTCACTCAGTATGAAGTCTTAAAAGAGCTACTACTTTCAACTAATGATAGTGAGATATTCGAACATACCAAGAATGATTGTTACTGGGGTGATTGTGGTGATCGCACAGGTAAGAATAAGCTTGGAAAACTACTGATGACAATTAGAGCAGAGCTTTAATAGTAGTAATCATCGTCTCCATACCCATTGCCATATCCATTCGAAGGACCTTTAATCGTCCTTAGTTGTTCATTGAGATCATATATCTGCTCTGCCCAGTATTGATCTGTATTAAAGTAGGGAAAATTCTCTTTGAAAATTGGATCATCCCATCTCTTGGCCATCCAAGCGGCAAAGTGGATATAACGTAGAGCTCTCAGTGGTTCAATTAACTTTAGCTCTTCATAATTGAAGCTTCTCATTGAGTCGTAGGCCTCAAGAAGAACCATTCGATCATTAAGTGCTTCCTCATCGATACCGGGAACGACTAGCCAGATATCTTGAACTGCAGGACCCATTAACATATCGTCAAAGTCAATGAAGTAAGGGATGTCGTCGCGATAAATGATATTACCTTTGTGACAATCTCCATGGATACGAATATTTTTAATATTTTTAAAAAGGGGAGAGCTCACTTCACAAATCTCTCGCACAACGCTCTCATAGCCTTTGGCATATTGCGGAGGAATAATATTTTTTTCTAAAAGAAAATCGAGGTTCTGTTCTCCATAGGTTTTTGTATTAATTGATAAGCGGTGACTTGCCACAGAGCTTGCACCAATATTATGAATTCTTCCAAGCGTTCTTCCCATGATTTGCAGCTGTTCTTCATTGAGTTCTTCTGGTGCTCTTCCTCCTTTCTTTGGGAAGAGGCAGTAGTAGATATCATGATCTTTCAGTTTAAATAAAGTTTCACCATCAATAACAAGGGGGGCGATGACTGGAAGCTCTTGCTCGTCAAGATCAAGCAGGAAGCGATGCTCATCGCGTATCTGATCTTGATTCCATCGTCCTGGTCGATAAAATTTAGCGACAATGAACTTATCACTAGGACTTTTAATCTCGTTTGTTGGTCTTTCTATTTCTATCTCATACACCCTGTTCTCCATACTTCCTAATTGGAGGCAACGACCTGTTGTCGTTATTTTCAAGGCCTCGACAGCATCAAGAACAATTTCAGGTGTTAAGTGAAAGAAGAATTGTGTTTCATTACCCCAAACGTAGTTTGTCATAAATTCCTTTATTGTAAAAAGGTGATTGATTTGTCAGAATTATACTAGAAGCCGTATTTAATGGGAAAGGAATAAGTATGAGCGGTGTTAATTCAGATAAATTACTTGAATTCTTATTAGAGAATATCGATATTAAAGTTGCAATCATGTACGGTTCAATGGTTCGTGGCGACTATACACCAAAAAGTGATATTGATATTCACTGCTTTTACGAAGGTGATGCTCCCGAGTGTTTCAACCTTGAGTTTGAGGGGCGTTTTCTTGATTGCTGGCTTGAACCGATGTCAAAACTATCAAAGATCAATGACTTCTCTCAATATATGAAATTAAAGAACGCCAAAATCATTCTTGATGATAAGCAACAAGGTGAACGTCTTGTTCAAGGTGTTCGTAATTATATCGGCGAGGGTCCTGCTCAAATTGGTGGTGCTCTTCGAAATAATCTCGTACTTTGGCTACAGCGCACGTATGATCGATTGCAAAGAGGTGATGACGAAGCTAACTACAGAAGAGTGAGTCTCTTAAAAGATATTCTTGAGATCTTTTGTACATTAAATGGGATGTGGTTCTTCGGTAGTAAAGAAACTCTATTATCTTTAAGAATGACTCACCCTGATTTCTACTTTGTATACTCTGAAGCACTTAAGGACCCTGCTGATCTTCTAAAAATTAAGAAAGTGGTTAACTTAATTGTAGGAATGGAGATAAAAAAGTAATTTCTTCCCAGTTTTTTATTGATTTTTCCTCTTCCCATTTTAAGTTAGAATAATTAAGTCGCTTGAAAAGGAATAAAGTTGATTAAATTGCTCGCTATCATATTTATCTCTAGTCTCTATGTTTTTGCATCTCCTGTTGAAAATTACAAGAACGCGAGAAAGCAAAATATTCTTGAATACACAGTCTTTGGTATTGATGAGTGTCTAAAGAGAAATGAGGCTCTCTTTGTCGTAGGGCCAGGTGAAGTTCCGGAAGGAAAAATTCAAGTTGGCACACCTGAATATTTTAATTTCCTTGCAACTTGCTTTAAGAGTGTATCCACACTTAAGTGTGTTGGAAAAGATAATTGTATTATTAAAAAATCGATGCAAAAGCGTCTCGAGAACGTGAAGTATCTGGATAAGGTTCTCTCCAAATTTGAAGGAACGATATCGCAAAAAAAAATAGAATAGGATAGCAAATGAAGCCCTTTTTAATTGTTGATGACAATCATGATGTTTTGAGCTTTTTAAAGTGGGAACTTCAAGAATTTGGTGCAATTTCGATGCAGGCGGATAATTGCCAGGATGCAATTGAGGTTATTAAAGAAATTGAGCTCGAAGCTATCTTCCTAGATATCGTTTTAGGGCATGAGAGCTCAGAGCAAATAATCACTTTTATTCGTTCTGAAGAAAATACCCTTAACAAAGATGTCAGGGTTGTTCTTATGAGTGGCCTAATCGACCAGGAATTCAGTCATAAATATCATGATAAATTCTACCAAATACTTGAAAAACCGTTCTCATCTGAGCGCTTACTCCAGGTCTTAAAACAGTTGAGTTCTTAACTCAAGATTTTTAATAGATATACCGAAAAGTATTTATGAGAAAAATATTTTTGGTCGGTATATTTCTATTATGTCAATTTACTACTGCAAGTAATCTGTCTGGCTATCTTTATAAATCTCAGGTTGATGGAGTAGAAGTTTCTTTGTCATTTGACGATGCTACTAGTAGCTACCTCTTCAAGGCCCGTGGAAAGTCATACTGGTATCCACGACGTAAGTTTGATCAAATTGAAAAAAAACATTTTTATGATATTCCCTCAAAGGATACTGAAAAATTGTTCCAGACGCTAAAAAAGCATGCTGAGATTTCTACTTTAAGTAAACCAACAGATGAAGAGTTGGTTATTTATAATTTAAAAACTCTTGAATTAATTAATGACTATACAACACCGCAATCTGGTCCATGTGGTCAAAATAAAGTCATCAATGATGATGTAACTGTCGAGTATGAAAAATCAAATACAGAGGATCATAATGTCGTCGAGCTTGCTCTCGAGGGAGATGGGTTCTTTGCTATGGGAAAACTCACTGGAATGAAGTTGGAGTTAATGACTTCAAATGATAATCCTTTGCACGGTGGACTTGGGGCCATTGGCGTTACAAGTTGGGGTGAAGGAATAGAGGGAGATGATCGTGGTAAAACATTTGGAATTTCTGGAGAAGTAAGTGCACAGTTTGAAAAAGGGGAGATTACTCTTCGCAAGTTCTCTGAAGGTTATGGTCGTCTCGGTTCAGTTGAAGGAAATGGCTATAAATATAATGGGAAAATGTACAAGTCGCAATTTATCTACGATGAGGAAGGAAAACGCTATCAAGAGTTTTTAAGTATTGATGGTATAGAACTTGAGATCAAGAGAGAACTTGGTTTTGATGATGTCTATGTAAAAGTAATTGGTCGTAAAAAAGAAATGGATGATACTTCAGGCATTGCGAAAGAAGTACAGGAAAGCTGGCACAAGAATCTAGAAGGGGCAAAGGACAATACAATTCAATATCACTACTTGGATTATATGGAAAAGCGAAGAGGCTACGAAGCCTATGTAGAGGTTGGTAAGAAGTTTGAAATCTATAGAGGCGATAAGTCGTCACTCGAAGCCACTGCTTACACTGGGCTTCAAGCATCGACTCTTGGAAGCTCTGAAAGATATGTCTCAGTAGGAGGAGAGTTAAAAGCTATTTTCCTTGATGAGAATGAAGGAAGTGTATTTCCTCAGTGGGACGTGCGACTGTATGGGAATGTTAAGAAATATCAAGATCGTGAATCAGGTATGATCTCAGGAGCATCACTTACAAGAAGATTTGGAGTAACAGATCGTGGTTATATTTATGTCAAAGCTGGCATGGAATATAATGCTGATCGCTATTCAAAAGAGTATGGACAGGAAGAGTTCGATAGAAATGGCCGATATGATATCGACCATCAACTTGGTGTCGGATTTGAATATAAGTTCAAATGACTATTGTTTTAAAATACCCATAATTGGAGCAAAGTTTCCATCAATTCCGTGGTCAATTTTGATTCCAAAAATATAGGCGAACAGAGGGTAAATATTTATATTATCCACGCTCTTATGCACATATGAAGTTTTAAATTTAGGACCTTTTGCATAAAAGATAGCATCCATATCATTTGTCTCATGCTGATTCCAACCATGATTTCCTAGTGAAAGCTTATCATCAACATTTAAAATGATATTCCACTGATCATCTGCAATACAGACGATATCACCAATTCTCACATTCGAGTGAAACTTAAGTTGTTTTGGAGTAGTCATTGGTGAGTAGCACTTGAAGTTCTTGGCGGTCTTATTAATCGCTTCAATATCTTTTGAGATATTGGTTACGATATTAGATTTTTTATATAAATGTGAAATTGGACCATGCCCTTCAATAAAGTAGAGAGAGCGAATATAATCATTAGATTTTTTGAAAAGGAGCTCTTTATTTTCTGCAACTAGTGCCTGCATACCATGATCTGAGAGTACAATAATATTGAGATTTGGCTCAATTTTAAGTGCCTGACTGAGAAGACTTTCAATTGATCTATCCACCTTTAAAACGGCCTCTCTTGTTTCTTGCGCCTCTGGACCAAATTTATGGCCAGCGGAATCTACATCAGAGAAGTAGAGAGTTAGAAATTGAGGTGCATTCTCTGTCTTATCAGATAGCCACTCGAGTACCTTAGAAATTCTCGCTTCATGTGGCATTGTATGCTCATAATCAAGGTAGAAGTCTGGTCGATAGCCTAGTACTTCCGCTTCTGAGCCTGGCCAAAATAGAGTCGCTGACTTGATTCCATTTTTCTTTGCAAGCGCCCAAAACGGAAGCGCCTTATAAAATCTTCCATCCGTTACACTAGATCTATCTTTGAGTGAGTATCTTTTTTCAAGATCTGGAGCATAGAAGTGATTGGCGATAATACCATGATTCATTGGGTAAACACCTGTCATAATGGAGAGGTGATTAGGGAAAGTCTTTGTCGGAAATGACGGTCTTAGTGATCTTAGCCTTGCTCCTTCATTGCTAAACTTTGTCAAAAATGGTGGAGAGTAGAGTTCTGTATAATCGTGGCGGTAACCATCAATTGAGATTACTAGAAGTTTAGTCTTTTCCTGTTTGTTGCAAGAGAATAGTGTCAAAGTCGTCAGTAGGAGACAGAAATATTTCTTCATGAAATGCCTTTGTAAAAAATTGAATGTGAGAGTAGTTTAAAGAATAATTAGTATTTTTTCAAAGGAAGAATTAGATTATTGGGAGAAAGACAGAGAATTTGGATCCCGCATCTTTAGTCGAATTAATATCGATATCACATTGATGTGATTGAAGTAAGTGGAAAACAAGTTTTAAACCAACTCCGTGTCCATGCTCTCCTTGTGTTCCAAGAGATGTTCTATTGTTGACACCTTTTCTAAGCTCCTCTAAAAAATCTTCATCAATACCAATACCTTCGTCTTTCACTGTTATTTTATATTGAGAGCCGAGGATTTCTCCCGTCACACTAATCTTAGAGTTTTCAAATGAATATTTTATTGAGTTTGCGATGAGGTTTCTAATCACTGTCTCAAGCATCAGTTGATTAAAACAAAACTTAAGAGGATGAATCGTACTTTCAATATTAATACTTTTTCCAATTGCTAAATCTTCGCAAAAATCTATCGCATTTGCACATGCGTTCTGCACGCAATTTGATTCATTCTTTGCATTTGATGACTTGATACTTATGGCCCATTCAAGTAGGTTTTGAAGAAGGCCGTTTAAGTTATCTGAGGCGGAGTTTATTGATTCAACTTGTTTGTTTGCTCTTTCGATATCATCATTCTCAAGAGACTTTTTTAGTATTTCTACTCTGCTTTTAATAACTGTAAGTGGGTTTTTAAGGTCATGGCCGATAAGGCTAAGTATCGTATCTTTAGCGTAGCCGAGTTCTTTAAGGTATTCTTGTGCCAAGAAACTTGCTCTTTGTGATTTTGATTGAACTATTTTTATATAAATGAGAACTATGTTAATAGCACATAACATGAAACACATATAAATATGAGCATTCAATCCAACGAGTTCAAAGTTAAAGAAGAAAATGTAGTGTACTAGTAAAAGTGTAGAGGAAATAAATGCATAAAGTAGCGGTGCTGGAGTTACTATATAAAATGAGCAGGTCATGATGAGAATTCCTGGCATTAGAGTAAAGCTATTTCCCCTTGTCATCAAAGTCAGAAGAATAATTATGAGAGTCGACAGTAGCATCAGGAAAAAACCATACTCTTCAATAGCCTTAGGGTAATGAACTTTTTTGTAGAAAAGTGGAAACATTAGCAGTCCAGCAAAGACTAGTATAAGGCGAAGACCGATGAGGATATTTGCACTTCCCCAATAAAAGGTACGATGAAAGTCAAAAAAGATTCCAGCAAAAAGAAGTAGAATGCAGCAGATATTATAGCTTACAAAAAAGTGCTTCTTACTTTGCTGCCAATAATATTCTTTGAACAAAGCCTCTTGGTCTCTATCTCTTAATTGTCCTGAAAAGCGATAATTACTTTGTTCTTCTACATTCATCTAAATTTTATGCAGCAATTTTTCCAAGTTCAATTGAGCACTTGATATAGTAAATAAGTTTATTTTCTGATAACGGTTTTTCAGCAAAGAATACTTTTTCCCAGACTTGTTCGTCAGCATTGATCTCTGGACGATAACCACTCAAGAAAATAATTGGTGTATGTTGATTGCCTCCAACAGATTTTCTGAGTTGATTGATAAACGCCTTCCCATCGAGTTCTGGCATCATGTAATCGCAGATGATGACATCGTATGTTTTAGCTTGACTCTCTCTCAAGCCTTCTTGACCATTAGCAGATGTTGCAATTTCACAATTAAAACTTTCTTTTAGATAGGTGGAAACAATTTCTTGAATATCTGGATCATCATCAATAATAAGAAACTTAAAATTATTCTTCTTCATTGGTTTATCACTTGCTTGATTTTGAATCATATTTGTTAAATCATAGAAATCAAAATCTGCAGTCAAGTCGACTTTTAATATTTCAAGATAATCAGAGAGAGAATTGAGATACATTAATGATGTATCATAAGATTTACTATCAAACTCAATTTCACCATTTTTTAATTGGATCAACTTTGATTCAAATAAGTGAGAGATCTCCGCTATTGAGTCAAAACCACAAGCTCTTGTATTACCCTTAATAGAATGTATCACGCGAAACATTTGATTATAGTCATCAGTACCAAACTCTGAAACTTCTTTGCCGTATAAGACATCACTTAGTTCTGCAAGATGATCTTCAAGCTCACTCATCGTTGCTAGTTTAAGTTCTTTTTCTATTTCTTCCATGGCTGGTCCTTTTTATTTGTTCGATTGTACGAACTCTATCGGATTCCAATAAATTTTTATTAGATCAATTATAGGTGCAAAATGAAATTTTTTCATGGGCCATTTTGACACTGGGGTCACTATAGCTAGTTTTGCAGATTCCTGGTCCTAAACAAATTCAGGTACAAGACGCGCTGCTATATACTTGATTTTTTTGGCATATTAATTGCTCTTTGATATCTTCGTAACACAACATAAGGAGAGAGAGATGAGTAAGACTTACCTAAGTTTAGGCCTTTTATTGCTTTGCTTGTTGCTTGGTCTAGGGGCAAAGGCCGAAAGCGCAGACAGTTTTCAATTAAACGGACAATCTGAAGAGACAATTGTACTTGACCTAATTAAGTCAGTAACAATGTATAGAGATGAGCTTCAAGATTCGACTTGCACTAGACAAGAGCCATATGACACAGAAGAGTGTGGGTATGTAACAAAGTATCGTCAGGACTGTCGCTACGAGCCAGGTAGAAATGTTTGTAGACCGTATACAGATAGAATATGTCGTTATGAAACTCGCTATCGTCAAGAGTGTCGAACTGAGCCAGGAAGACAACAATGTCGTTATGAGCCAGGTAAAACAGTATGTAGAACGAATTCGCGTGGAGAGAATAATTGTAGAACGATTCCAGGTAGGCAGGTTTGTGACACTGCTCCAGGAAGAAGAGTTTGTAGAGATGTTCCTTATCAAGATTACGTTTGTCGCAATGAAACGCGCAATAGATGTGATTATGAGCCAGGTAGAAATGTATGTTCAAGCGTTCCATACCAAGAGTACGAATGTAAAACAGTTACTCGTTACAGAAGTATTCCATACGCATGTAAAATTACAGTTAAAGTTCCATATCAAGTTGATAAGAAAGTTGAGCACACTGTTAACTTTAATATCGTAGGAGCTAAAGACCTTTCTGATGCAACAATTAATGTTGCCTTAGCTGAGAATGGAAGTATTTCCCTTTCTGCTGATAACCACTCTGCTTTAACACTTCTTGAAGTTGATAATAGAATTGTTTCATCAAGTGAGTACGATTTCACATCACAAGTTGATGTAAATGTAGTTGATAGAGCTCAATATGAAGCGCCATTAAAAATTAATTCACATGGTTTATGGATGAGTAAAGATGGTGACTACGTACTTACTGTTGATAGCTTCAGCGCTGTAAACTTTGCTGTTGAAATTGATGTTGTAACTGTTTCTGACGGAGATAGACATTATAAGAAAACTTTCAATATTAATGAATTTAAGAAAACTGATGCTGGAAATGGGAAGGTAAAACTTTCAATTGATCTTAAAAAACATGGTTTCAAGGCCCTAAAAAATCTTTTTGGTGGAGTAAGAATTAAAGTCGCAACAACTTTTGAAACAACTCCGCTTGGAAATGTTCTTGGAAATCAAAAACCAAACAATTCTAGAGAGCACATTTTTAGTCTAAAAGTTTATAAAGATTAATAGAATTTAGTTAGGCCACTTCGGTGGCCTTTTTTTTTACCTGTTTTGCTTGACAATTATTTGTTGCTTGTTAATACTCCTGTTTGATTATTCAAACAGGAGAAACAATGAAGAAGTCATTACTTGCAATGGTAGTACTCGCAACTACAGCGAATGCAGCAACAACAGCAGATCTAGAAAGAAAGTTAAATGTACTTGCAACAGAAGTACAAAATCTTAAGGAAAACAAAACTGAAACTGGTGTAACTCTGGGTGGTTACGGAGAAATTATCTATACAGATACATCGTCTGAAAATGAGTCAAATAAAGCGTCTGGAGTAAAACCAAGCAATAAGTGGGATACTCTTAGAAACGTGCTTTATGTAGGTTATAAGTTTTCACCAAAATGGTCATTTAAAACTGAAATTGAAATTGAGCACGCGAATGAAATTTATACGGAATTCGCTGAAATTAGATACTCTCACTCTGATGCATTCAATGCTAAGGCCGGTCTTCTTCTTGCGCCAATTGGTTTTGTAAATACAGAGCATGAGCCAACTAGATTTTTTGGAGTAAATAGACCGGAGATCGAAAGTAAAATTATTCCAACAACATGGAGAGAAAATGGTTTAGGTCTTCATGGGAAGCTCAACCAACTTTCATATAACGTATTTCTTTTAAACTCTTTAAAGGGTGATAGTTTTGATGCTTCAGGTGTTCGAAGTGGTAGACAGAAGGGCTCTAATGCTGCTGCTGGAAACTGGGCATACCTTGCAAGATTAGATTATAACTTTAATTTTGGTCTTGATTTAGGAGCAACAGCATATATTTCAAAAACAAATGGAACAACAGCTTCAGGGCTAAAGCACAATATTTATGAATTACATGCTGAGTATAATTACCAAGGTTTAAAGGCGAGAGTTCTTTATGTAAAATCTGACCTTGATGGGAAGAAGATTTCTGAAGTTGTAAGTAAAGATGTTGCTGATGAAATGGCTGGTTACTATGTAGAACTTGGTTATGATATTTTCCACGGAAAAGATTGTTACCTTGCTCCTTACGTCAGATATGAAACTTTCAATACTCAAGAAAAGCTTGATGCAAGCCTTGGTGACAAAGATAAGTCAAAAGATGTTACGAACCTTACTTACGGTTTAATGTATAAGCCAGTTGAGAAAATTGCTTTCAAAGTTGACTACCAAAAAGTTACAAACGAAGCAAAAACAGGAGTTGATAAAGTTAACTTTGGTATCGGATGGGAATACTAATCTTGTCTAGATTTCAAAATACTTTAAAAATTGGGGGAAGATTACTTCTCCCTTTTTTGTTTTTGTCCTCAAATTCTATGGGAGACAAAATCCATAGTAACCTCGAAAAAAAATTTCCAGAGTGCAAGCTAGAAAAGAAAGTATATTTTCTTGAAGATGCTGAACTTTTGAAATTAAAAGAAAAGTATCCGACAAAAAACATCAGTGCATTTTATAATTATTATGAAAAATCTTGTTCAGGTAAAATGTCTCGACTATTTGTTTCAAGTGATGTTGTAAGGACATTAAAGCAATTTCTATTAATTGAGATAAAAGACAAGAGGATTGTAAATCTTGAGGTCTTAAAGTTTGATGAACCAGTTGAGTACAAAGTACAGCCTTATTGGCTTGAGAAATTTTATAAAATTACTTCTCTAAGTGAGATTGATAAAATGGATGGAGTCTCTGGGGCAACACTGACTTCGCGCTCAACGAAATATCTTAGTTGGGTATTTCTCTATGTTGATGCTATAATAAAATAGTTATGCAAAGACGAAACTCTCTTCCTGTACATCTTTCTTCATACCTTGTGATCGCAATCGGTGCAATCTTGTATGTGATTAAAAATTTCTTTAGTGTCGAAGGGGAATGGGGAGTTGAAGATCACTTCCTCGTTAAGCCTTTGTTGAGTGCACATCTTCTAACCACACCACTTTTAGTTTTCTTTATTGGTTCAATTTTACACTTTCATATATTGATAAAGCTTAAGAGTGGGGTGAAAAAATTTAAAGTATCAGGACTCTTACTTGTGGTGTCTTTTCTTGTCATGTTATTTTCAGGAACTTCAATCCAAGTATTTATCTCTGAAGCTGGGCGCAATACAGCTGTACTGATTCACAATATATCTGCTTTAATTTGGGCCATTTCTTACATTCTTCACCATGCTTTAGTCAGTTTCTCGAAGCATACCTCAAACTGATCCAGTTAAATGGGGATGAGATTTGTATATTCTTTTGTTATTTAGTGTCGTTAAACCCTGAGATTTTAGGCTGCAGTAAAAAAAATACCTAAACCCATGTTGTTGTTAAGAAATTGATATAATTATCCCCATTTTTCTGGAGCAGTTTAAACTAATTATCGAATTGGGCAATGTGCCATTGGCTTTTTAAATGCATATACATCTAGCTTTTGCTATAATGTGCCAAAAATTTGTTAAATTAGAAGGATATAGAAATGACTGTAAGAGTTAGATTTGCACCATCACCAACTGGTTACCTACATATCGGAGGAGCGAGAACTGCGCTTTACCAATACCTTTTCGCAAAAGCGATGGGTGGAACTTATGTACTTCGTATTGAAGATACAGATCTTGAAAGATCTAAAAGAGAATATGAAGAGAGCCAAATTGGAGATCTCAAGTGGTTAGGGATCGAGCACGGTGAAGGGCCAGATATCGGTGGAGAGTATGGACCTTACCGTCAATCTGAAAGAATGCAAATCTATGGTGATATTGCTTGGAAATTTATTGAGGAAGGAAAAGCATATCCGTGTTTCTTAACAAGTGAGGAACTTGAAGAGCTTACAGAGAAAGCGAATGCTGAAAAAATCGCTCCACATGCTTATCACGGAAAATATCGAGACTACGACCTTGCTGAAGCAAAGAAGAGAATCGAAGCAGGTGAAGAGTATGTTATTAGATTTAAAAACCCAGGAAAGAAATGGACGTTTACAGACCTTTCTCGTGGAGAAGTAACTTTCCCTGAAGATATGGTAGGTGACTTTGTTATTATCCGTTCAAATAAAATGCCTGTTTATAACTTTTGTTGTGCCGTTGATGATTGTCTAATGAAGATCAGTCATGTTATCCGCGCAGAAGAGCATTTAAATAATACTGTTAGACAGCTAATGATCTATGATGCCATGGGGGCAGAGCCACCTCAGTTTTGTCACGTAACTCTTCTTGTTGGTGAAGATAGACAAAAACTTTCTAAGAGACATGGGGCGACTTCTGTAACTCAATACAAAGAGCTTCACTATCTTCCACAGGCAATGACAAATTACCTTTGTCTTCTTGGTTGGTCACATCCAGAAGAGAAAGATATTTTTGATGTGAACGAACTTGGAGAAAAATTTGATCTTTCTAGGTTTTCTAAGACGTCAGCAATGTATGACATTAAGAAATTAAACTTTGTAAATGAGCAATGGTTACGTGCTCTTCCTGATGCTGATATTGCGAAAGGAATGACTATTGCACTAGGGACGGACTCTGAATTTAATAAACAGAGTGATGAGTGGAAAGTAAAGTTTGCGAGCATCATGAAAGAAAAAATTCAACTTTTCTCTGATGTTGAGTCACACCTCCCAATCTTCTTTGATCCCGCTGCTGAAGAAGATGATCAGTATAAAGAAGCAATTGCTTGGGAAACTACAGCTCAAATTAAGACCTACTTAAATGAGGAAGTTTCAAAGCTTAGTGGTGATTTTATTGACGAGTCTCTTGTTGATACTTGGATGAACCATCTAAAAAGTGAATTAAAAATTAAGGGTAAACCATTATTCATGGGAACAAGAGTTTGCCTAACAGGTAGAGCACACGGACCAGATTTAAAATCAGTTGTGTCATTAACTCCACTTGAAATCGTTAAGAAAAGATTAAGCTAAAGGATATTGCATGAAGTTTTATGATGAATTAAAAGCCAGAGGTATTATCGAGGCCATGAGTCACGATGAGTTAGAAGAAAAACTTAATAACGAAAGCCTTTCTTTCTATTGTGGTTATGATCCTTCTGCAAAGTCTTTACAGCTTGGTAACTTATTTACAATTGTGACGTGTATGCGTTTTCAAAATGCAGGACACAAGCCCTATATGCTAGTTGGTGGTGCTACTGGAATGATCGGTGATCCTTCAGGCAAGAGTGAAGAGAGAAACCTTCTTGACGAAGATACGCTGAAATCAAATATTGAAGGTATCACAAAGCAACTTGGTCAATTTGTAAGCTTCGATACTTCGAAGTCTAATGCTGCTGTAATGGTGAATAATCATGACTGGTGGGGGGGAATTGGATTCCTCGAGTTCTTAAGAACTATTGGAAAGCGTTTTAGAGTAAGTGAAATGCTTGCCAAAGACTCTGTTAAATCTCGTATTCAATCAGAATCAGGGATCAGCTTAACTGAATTCTCTTATCAAATTCTTCAGGCATATGACTTTGTTTGTTTAAATAAACAGCATAATGTGAAGCTTCAAATTGGTGGTTCTGATCAGTGGGGAAATATGACCGCTGGTACAGACCTTGTACGTAAGATGAATGGGGAGCAGGCCTTCTGTTTTACAATGCCACTAATTACAGATCAAAATGGAAATAAGTTTGGAAAGTCAGCTGGAAATGCTATTTTTCTTGATGGGGAGATGACTTCTCCATATAAGATGTACCAATTTTTATTAAATGTTGATGATGCCATCGTCGATGGTCTTCTAAAGCGCTATACATTCCTAACTCTGGATGAAATTGCAACACTCGAAGATAAGACTAAGACTGAACCACATTTAAGAGTTGCTCAAAAGACTCTGGCAAGTGAAGTGGTAAAGCTTGTTCATGGTGAAGAAGGATTAGCCTCGGCACTTCGTGCAACGAGCTTCTTCTTCGGTGAAAAAATTGAAAATGTAACAGATAAAGAAATCTCTTCAATCTTTGAAGATGTTCCTTCCGTGACACTCTCTAAAGACTTCTTAAATGAAGGTGAATTTTTAGAGGCCCTTGCTCAAACTCCACTTTTTAAATCAAAAGGGGAGGCTAGACGTAGCGTTGAACAAAATGGAATCTCTATTAATAACGTAAAAGTTACAGCGGTTGATAAGAAGCTTTCTAAAGATGATCTCGCAAGTGAGACGGCTCTTCTCGTTAAAAAGGGAAAGAAAAATTACTGTGTAATTAAATTTGAATAAGAGTAGAGGAGGTCATTGACCTCCTTTTTTTGTTAAATTGATCTTATATAGTCAATTATTTTCTTTATTTCTGTTTTAGTTTCTTCTTTGACTACCATCGCACTTTCCTGGTCTGTGAAGTATTGCATTGATCGGATATTTGCAAAGATTCTCTCTAGCGGATTAGAGACGTTGTGCTCGATTTCGTTTGTACTAATCTTCGATTCTATTGTTTCTGTAAGTGTTGTATCGAGAATTTTTTCTTTCTTTTCTGTGATATCACTTTGAATCCCAATAAAATATCGAACACCTAATAGCTCATGCTCAATCGGTATTAGCATTAATCTATTCCAAAATGGTGTACCATCTTTCTTATAGTTAATGAGATCATACCAACAGCATATACCCTTTGATATAGAGTTCTTAAGAGACTTTGTAACCTCTTGATCACTTCCTGGTCCTTGTAAGAAACGACAGTTTCGATTTATTGACTCAGCTGCCGTATATCCGGTAATTTCTGTGAAATAACTATTTATGTAAACGAGTGGAGAATCTTCTTTTTCTAGATCGACGATGGTAAAGCACTCATCAAACTCATTTCCACATTGTGTAAGAACATCAAGAATTGATTTCATTATTTATTAATTCCTTTTCCACTTGGGTGGATTGAGATGACGGAACAAGTTGCTTGATCAATTATCTGATCCTCGACACTTGAAAAAATATCATGCCATCTATAATTCTTCTCACTACCAATGATAAGTAGGTCAAATTCAGCACTGTTTTGTACAATAGTAGAGACAGAGTTTTTGCCAGTCAAAATAATAATACTTTTTCTGACTCGAACGTCATTTGTACGAATTTCTAGCTCATGCTCAATTGATTGGCAACGCTCAATCGCCTCATTTTTATTAACAAAGTACGCAAAAGCTATTTCTGCTTTATTTGTTACTGCAAGGGCCTCTGCTGTTGAAATAATGATTTCATCATTATGGTCTAGATTAAGCACGACGAGTATCTTTCTAATATAACGAACACCCTTATCCTTGAAGATAACAAGATGGCATTCGAGATGGGCCTTAAGCCAAGTGATTGGAGAGTGAAGGGTGATAGTTCCTCGACTTTTTCCGCTCCATTCCATGAAGAGCCACTTTGAGTGCATTCGCTGAGAGAGTTCAAAAATTGTCTTTGAGATGTCGTGAGTGACAACGGGATCAAAAGTAAGAGGTTTTCCTTTTTCAATTGCCATCGCAATGACACGTCGGCGAAGAGATTTAAGTTCAGGAGGCTCTTCAATGAAATCACTTAAGTCCGATTGTTCAGGAGCTTCAGTAAGATGAGCGACTTCAATTAGGTCATCATTTTCTGATAGTGCAACACCCATTTCAACAAGCATTTCTGGAGATCGTTCTTTCCCTAGAAGAGTTATTACAATTTGGGCATCACGATTAAAAGTTGCAGACTCCATTTTATTTATCTCATCATCTCGTTGTTTGGTTAGATCTTTTCTCTTTCCATGAATTCCAATAACACCCTTTCTATCTACCCTTTTCCTAGCATAGGAAAAATAGATTATGAGACCAGGTATCGAAATTCCGAGTAGTCCAACAATTGCGACACTTCCCATTTTTAGGAGAAGAAAGCTTGTGAGTGTTATTCCTATCATCTGAGTGAATGGATAGAGAATACTTTTATATGTCGGCCTATACCAGTGAACGCGAGTTTCTCTTAGTATGATAACTGCAATATTCTCAAAAAGATAAATAGCAAGAATGAAAGCAGAAGCTAATTTGGCAATTTTCGTAATATCGATGAATGAAATTATAAAGAGAATAATAATTCCAGAGCTAATAATACTCACAATAGGAGTTTTGAAATTTATGTGTAGCTTTCCAAAGCTCTTTGGAAGTAATCCATCTCTACTCATGGCAAATGGGAAACGAGATGCTGCCAGTAGACCTGCATTAGCCATTGAGGTCATTGTGATAATTGCAATAACTGAGATAGCTATTCCTATGTAGTCACCTGCATATGCTTTGGTCATTGTGTATATAGGCCTAAGGTTTCCTGATAACTTTGATAGTTCGACATATTTAGATAGTGCAAATGTTGTTGTACAGTAAACAATCGTGACAATAAGTAGAGATATTAAAATTCCACGAGGAAGATTCTTTTCTGGTTTTTTTATTTCTTCTGCTATAGCTGCAACTTTGGTTACCCCCGCAAAAGAAACAAAGACAAGACCAGTACTTTTGATTAAACCTTCTATACCATTTTGTAGAAATGCTGTATCACCTGAAACTTCCAGTGGGTTTAGAATCACTAGGGTATCAAGTAAGACTAAACTACTAATGGCCGTGATGACGATAAAGATTAAAAAATTACTTATTTTTCCCACACCAAAAATATTTATAAAGGTTATCGCGATAGCGAGCACTAGTGCTACTTCTTTAATATTAACGTTACTTAGAATGTTGAGATATGCTCCAAAGCCCATGAGGGCAAATGCTGACTTGAGCAAAAGAGATATCCAAAGACCTAGGCCTGCAATTGTTCCTGCCATCGGGCCAAATGTTCTATCAAGATAAATATATGTACCACCACTTGATGGCATTGCTGTGGCAAGTTCTGATTTTGAAATAGCGGCCGGTAGGACACAAATTGCTGCTAGTAAATAGGAGAGCCATACACTTTCACCAGTGATGGAAAAAGCGAGACCTGGAAGAACGAAGATTCCAGAGCCAAGCATAGAGCTTATGCAAATTGCGATGACAGAGCTTAGTCCTAAGCTTCGTTCTAATTTTTTCATGCAAGCGTATCGGAAGAAAAATCAATTAATTTAGATACTTATGTTATTGGAGGGGATTCGATGAGTATCTTTCTAATCGCAGGGAAAAGAGCTGCATGTTCTTGCTCGTCAAGTTCAATTTTAAATATATACCCACCGTGCTCTCGATCGAGTGTTACTTCTTTGATAATAAAGTTATGACCGGCCAAGAAGCCATTGTTGATTTCTATGTATGTGCCTTTTGCGATATAGTTCTTAGAAAGAACACGGATATATTCCTCTGTAATAGAGTGAATAGTTAATGGTAGTTCAAAGAAACACTCAAGATCTCCTGTAGGAATTGCAAAGAATGGGAAGGCATTCTGTTCATTGAATCTTTCTAAGTAGAGATCAACTTTACTCATCAGAATTTTATTATCTAGCGGTTTTTGAATATAGTCATTTGCACCACACTCAAGAGCAAGTTGAATATCTTCATCACTATCTCTTCTGGACATAATAATGATAATAATTTGGTTGCCTATCTTTCTTCTCATCATTTCGATGATTTTAAATCCTACTCCGTTAAAATCTCCTATGTTTAGATCTACTAGACAGAGGTGTGGCTTGAAAGATACAATTTTTTTGAAAAATTCTTCGAGGGAAGTAGCTGTCTCAATAGCATATGAGTTTTTCTTTAAAATAACTTTTAGATAGTTGTTGATGTCAGCATCATCATCAATAGTAAGAATTCTTCTTTCGTTCACACTAAGCCTTCTTCGTTTTTAATGACCTAATACCTTTTAGATCTTTTTCTTTTAGACCTACAATACTGACATCAGTGTCATAGATTCCTGGTTGTACATCACGACTAGGTCGGTGAATAACAAACTGGGCACGATCAATTTCAATTTTCTTTAGAAATTTACTGCTTATATTGAGCTTCATTTTTTCACTAAATTTAATTTTTGATCTCAATACCAGTTCAACTTCGCTAATTTTTGTCACTTGCCCCATACATTTTGCCGTTAGCCTACTTGTGTTTTGGTCTACGATTGTAGCTTCCAGGAGATCTAGGTCTGGCATGATTTTTTTCATTGTGGTCATAAGTATATTATTATTGATAGGCTTTATTAGATAACCATTTGTTCCTATACGCTGAGACAGCTCTATCGCTTTTTTACTTGATAGGGAACTTATCATTATAACTTTTATGCGACGGTGTGGATCAATTTTACGTACTTGTGAAATAAAATTGAAGCCATTTTCATTCTCGAGATTAATATCCAATAGAATAAGATGTGGGTAAATTGCAGTAAGCTTCTTCTCAGCTGAAAGTGAATCTTCTGCTTCATGTACTTCATGACCCATTCCTTCGAGCAACTTTCGAAGATATACTCTCATGTCCGGATCATCATCAATTATTAAAATACTCTTACTCTTTCTCATATGAATTTGACTTGAATATCCTGCATAAATGCTTCAAAATTTTTGATAAGATCACCAACTTTTTCAAAATTTCCATTTTTACATTCAAGTTCGATATTCTTAGCAATTTTTCCTAGTTCATCAAAACCATAACCACCTGAACTACCAGATACACGATGTCCAATTTTTTCTATCGTTGAGTAGTCTTTAACCGCAAAGGCGTCATTTAGTAGTCCGATATCCTTGCGTCTGTTCTCGAGGAAGCTGGGTAAGATATCTTTAAGTTCTTCATCAACTTCAATGATTGGCATTTTTTACTCCTCATCTGTAATTAGAAATTTATCTTTGATTGCTTTTAAAATTTTATAGAAATTCTTGTGCGCAAATTTATAATTTAATATTGTAAAAATCTCTCTTAGTTTTTCAGGTTTAAATTCATAATGATACAGCTCATTAGAAAAAGCATGAGCCACTAGAAAGGTCAAAGTGGTGACTGAATTATTTGTATTCATCTGACTTTCATTATAAGGATAATTCTCATCAAAACTATGTTGAATTGTTAAAATCTTTTGAATTTCATCACTTATATCTGTAAAATTCTTATTATTCTCAAGAAGTTTAACATGTTTTCTTATTATCTGTTGTTCATCATATGTTAAGTCTTTGATCTTTTCTGGCCTTATGTCATGAATGTAATTTAAATCGGCCCTTTCAATACCTAGGTCATGAATTAGTGATGCCATTGCAAGTCTTTCATTTGCTTGCTTTGTTAGCCCAACTTCACCGGAAATATGTGAGCAAATGCATGTTATCAAAAATGTGTGATCGTAAGAATAATCATTTGATTTTAGCAGAGATTCGATCAGTCCTTTAAAGCTAGATTTGTGGGCCTGCTCAATTGCCTGTAAAGCAAGTTTAGAACTTTCATCGATAGAGTATTGTGAAATTCCTAGTTGTTTCACCAGGGAGGCTAGGTAGAGGTGCTGTTTCTTTGCATTTTCTAAGAAATCACTTTCACTATTAGTGTTTTTTAAAAAATTTGTTGATGTAAATTCAACGAGAAAGTCTTCGTAATCTTCTGCTAATATATAGAAATACTTAATTTCTTTTTGAATGTAGCGTTGAATAAAGTCCATTTCATATTCATGTTCTTTATTAATGATTTTAACGTACTTTTCCTTATTTATTTCGATGAAGATTGAACATTTTGTGTAGTTGAATCTCGTAAAGTTATATATTGGAACTCTTCGATATTTACTTTGTTCTCCATCTCCGTCGTAGTTCAAAATTTTATTAAGCATTGCCGTGATGTCTTTTGGTCGGGCAGGTTTTTGAAGTGAAGATAGTCTCTGATCATTTGAATCTGTTAGGAAATCTACTTCTTCAAGGTTTCTACTTGTGAAAAGTAAAAACTGCGTTTCGCTATTATGAGTTCTTAGATGTATATAAACGTCTTCGCCAGTACCAAATGGAGGCATTTCATAATCACAAATAATTAAATCGAAACTATAACGATCTAGTTCTGCGATAGCCGTATTTGGGCACGATGCCCTGACTATCGTGGCACTTTCAAACGCATTTTCAACTATTATACATATAAGCTCGAGAATTGCGTTATCATCATCGACGATTAATATATTCATTAATTTTACCTCTTATTTATTATCGGCAGGTAAAGATAATTGCTTGAGAGTACGATAAGGAATATATGCTAAATAAAAAGTTAATAAAATCACACATTTTAGGAGCATACATCTTGTATACTGAAATTATATGAAGATACTGTACTTTGGAATTGATAACACATTTATAAAATCTCTTGATCTAGAGCTTTTAGATTCTGGCTTCTTGCTATACTCTGTTTCAAATCTTGAAGAATTGGAAAAAGAGATGAATAGCTGCGCTCTTGTTTTAATTGATTATGACCATGAAAAGGAAATAATTGAGAAGGCTGTTGAGAAGATCAAGGACATTGAAATGAAGCGCGCGGGAAAGAATATTCCCCTTATTTATATCAGTAATAAAGATAATTTTGATGAGAAACTACGTGCATTCCATATGGGAGCAGATGAATATGTTGATAAGTATGAATTAAAGTCATTGAAGTTAAAAATCAACTCTTTTTTAAGACCAGATCTTATTTGGAAAGGTCTTAATACCTTACTCGTTGAAGATGATAGAATCTCTGCTAAGTTTATTTCTCACGTTCTTACTTCAAAAGGTGCAAATGTAACTCTATTTTTGGACTCTGTTGAGGCTTTTGAATACTTAAAAGCAGGAAATGTCGTTGATCTTATACTAACTGACCATATGATGCCAAACCTCACGGGGGTTTCATTTGTTAAGAAAATTCGAAAAGAGTTAGGGATCCGTGCAGTTCCAATTGTTTTCATTAGTAGCGAACAGGATAAAGTTGAAATTTTGGAGTTTTATAAGGCCGGAGGTAATGACTATATTGGCAAGCCACTTATTAAAGAAGAGCTCTATGTCAAAGTTAATCAACTTTTAGAAAATACGATCAAGACATCAATCCTTAAGAAACAAATTGAAGAACTAGAAAAGTTAAGTCGTTTAAAAGATCAGTTCTTAGCCGTTTGTTCCCATGACTTAAGAACTCCTTTGAATACTATCTTAGGACTTTCCAATATTATTGGTGAGGAAGAGGATATAAAAGATATTAAAGAATATGGAGATCAAATTGAAAAATCAGCTCGAGAACTTCTTGAAATGGTTAATGAGCTTCTTGATTTCAGTGATATTGAACTTAAAAAATCTACGGTCAAACTAACTTCTGTAAATGTTGTTGAAATCTTAAAGAACGCACTTCGTAATATCAGCTCAATCAATACAAAGCACCTTAGGTTATCGATCGTGTCAGATTTTGATGAAGTTTTAATTAATGGTAATAAAGGAATGCTTCAACGTGCTTTTTCAAATGTTATGAGTAATTCGTATAAATTTACCGCAGAAGGTGGTGAAATAAAGTGCACTGTTTTAAAAGATAATGATTTTGTAAATGTTATTGTTTCGGATAGTGGAATAGGAATGTCATCAGAAGAATTATCACATCTTTTTGATACTGTTCCTACGACTGGAAGAGAAGGCCTAAAGGGCGAGAAGAGTACTGGATTAGGTACCAAAATTGTTAAAAATATCATGGAAAAGCATGGTGCTGAAACGAATGTAACTTCTATTGAAGGAGTTGGAACAACTTTTACATTTCGATTTCAGATGTCTTCAAATGAGAAAGGAACATAATGAGAGTATTATTTGTTGACGACAGTATAGATAATCTAACTTTGTATAAATTATATTTTAAAAAAATGACAGAAATTGAGATTGATTACTTTGCTGATCCTCGAGAAGGTTTAACCCATGCTCTAAACGATAAGTATGATCTTATTTTTCTAGATATACAGATGCCTGAGATCGATGGGTTTGAGTTTAAGGCAAAACTTGATGAATCTAAAATAGTAGCAACAATATGCGCTCTAACTGGCTTTACTGATGAGAGCACACTCGAAAAAATTGAGTCACACAATTTTTCTGAGATTATAAAAAAGCCAATTTTAAAAAAAGACTTAGTTGAATTAGTAGAAAAGTATAAAAAATAGGATACATGATGAAGAGTAATAATTTTCAAGATGCATTAAGTTTAGCTAGAGAGGAGTTTATTGAATCTCTTCCTAGCGAGATTGAAGCTCTAAAGAATGTCATCGTCAAAAATAAGGATATTAAAAAGTCAGATATTTCTGAAAAAGATATATCTAGCTTTATTCGAAGTATTCATAACATTAAATCGGTAGCCGGGTCCTATGGACTAGACTTTATTGTGAGTGCTTCACGCAATATTCTTGATCATACTTCTTATTATTTAAATCTTGAGAAGGATTCAATTGTAGATTTTGAACTGTCTCTTAAAATTTTTGACTTAATGGAAGATTACATCAAAAGTCTTCAAAAATCGTCTCGATCAAATTATTCTGTTGAACTTGATAATCTTTTGACGGAAAAGCTTACGAAGAAGAGAGTTTTGCTAGTAGAAAAGGATGAGAGACTTATTGAACACTTTAAAAACATCTTCAATAAAAAAGATATAACGTATTCAATTGTATCCTCAGGGATTGAGGCCTTTAGTCGCCTACTTGATGAACGATTTGATTTACTGATTACAGATCTTCATGTTGGTAAACTTGATGGGCCAAGTCTAATTGCTTCTACACGTGTATCAAGCAGTGTTAATCAATCGATTAAAACTTTGATGTTAAGTGTTTCATATTTTGATCTTCTTCCATCAATATCGATGCCTGATTTCTTTATTTCAAAGAATGAGAATATTCTCTCCTCTTTTGAAAAAGCGATTGATAAATTCTTACGGCCTGATAGCGTAGAAAATACAGAGGTTGTTAAAATTTTGAGTTTAGATGATGATAAGAATATTCATGACCTTTTAAATATCTCTTTTCGTTCTCATAATATTGAATACGACTTCGCAATGGATGGAGATTCGTTCATACAAAAATTTACGAGCAATAAGCCTGATATTGTCCTTCTGGATCTCATTTTAGAGAAGGAGAGTGGGGTTGATGTTATAAGGCGACTTAAGAAGAAAGTTACTTCTTTTGACGTTCCTGTAATTGTTCTTACGAGTCTCGAAGGGCAACTGAGAAGTGAGTTAGTTTCAGAAATTCCATTTATTGTAGGTAGCTTATCTAAACCTTTTACTCCGAAAGCAATGGCGAAGGAAGTTCTGACTCTTTTCAAACAGAATAAAAAAGGTCTAAGTGCTAGCTAAGTAGCTGTGATATTTTTTCTTTGAGAGCAGTAAAGTCAACAGGCTTAGTGATATAGTCATCGGCCCCAAGGTCTTTGGCTAATGACTGTCTTTCTGTGTCAGTATAAGCTGAGGACATGAAGACAGGAAGATCTGGCATCAGTGATTTTACTTCCCTTAATAATTCAAACCCGGAGATACCTGGCATATTAATATCAGAAATAATGAGTTTGAAATCATTTGCCGCTTCTGACTTGAGTTGAGCAATCGCTTCTTCTCCTGAAATACAAAACACAATTTTGAATTGGTTCGCTTGCACTTCTTTTTTAAATACTTTCTCGTATAGAAATTGCACCGATTTCTCATCATCAACAATTAATATTTTCTTTTCTAGGCTATTCATTACTCAAGCTTCTTTATGAACATGTTATGTTCTTGAAATTAAACATAGGTTAAAAAACTTTACCTTGTGGTTAAGAAATTTTACCACACTCTTAATTTTCAAACAATTAATTTTCGAAGTGTTTTTTTATATGATTATAGATCAATAAATTTAGATGGTTAGTTAAGATTGGTAAATATTTCTTAAGTATGCCCCGAACCTAGACGCTCGGGGCCGTAAAATTATTTCTTTTTTGCTGGCGACTTTGGAGTAACCTCTTTCTTAGTAGAAATTTTCTTTTTTGGAGTTACTGGAGCCTTCTTAGCTGTCGCTTTTTTTGCTGGAGCTTTCTTAGCTGTCGCTTTTTTTGCAGGAGCTTTTTTTGCAACTACTTTTTTTGCTGTTGTTTTTTTAGCAGGAGCTTTTTTCTTCGTAGCAGTTGTTTTCTTTTTTAAAGGATTTACTTTCTTTGCTTTTGAAATTTCTTTCTTAACGTGACCCTCAAGAGTTTTCTGAAGCTTGTTTAGTTCTTTTACTTGTTCATCAAGAAATTTCTTCGCTTTCTTTACTTCTTCTTGAATTGTTTTATCAATTAATTTTTCAACAGCTTCCTTTTCTTTTTGAATTCTGTTAACTACTACTTTTAGATCTTTTTCTACAACATTTTTAACTTCTTGCTCAGCGTTCTTTACAAGGTCTTTTACTGTCTTTTGAACATCTTGAAGAGAGTTCTTTTGAATAACTTTTTCTACGTGTCCTTTAACTTCTTTAAATGAATTTAAAACTTTCTCTAAATTTTTCATTGAATTCTCCTAATTTGATTATATATATTTTGTTATCGGCATTCTTCTTCCAAAACCAAAACTTTTTGCCTTTAGTTTAATAATTGGGCAAAACTGAAATCTCTTATACTCTGAAATTTTACAAAGTCTATAAACTTTTGTCACGTCCGCCGCAGGAAGTGAAGCATCGATGAGGTCTTGTTGACTATAGCTGTATGAAAGGTGTCCTTCAAGTATCGTGTCTAAAATTTCATATGGTGGCAGAGAGTGAGAATCTTCTTGGTTTTCTCGAAGTTCGGCACTTGGTGGGCGCTCGATTACTTCAATTGGAATAATATCTCCAAACTTCTTGTTGATATACTTTGCCAATGTGAAAACTTCGGTTTTAAATAGGTCTCCAAGTGGGCTTATTGCCCCAACACTGTCCCCGTAAAGAGTTGAGTATCCCACTGATAACTCCGACTTATTTGATGTGTTAAGAACCATTGCACCAGTCTGGTTTGATCTGGCATAAATTAATGCCCCACGGAGTCTACTTTGAATATTCTCGTCAGCAAGGCCTTCCATTTCAGTGAATGTGTCGCGAAATTGGTTTCTCACTGTGCTATGGAGAAACTTGATCGGGAGACTCGTGAGCTTAATGTTAAGATTTTTACAGATTTTTTGAGATATCTCCCAACTAAGTGTTGCTGAAAACTGACCTGGCATATAGACCGCTTCAATTGTTTGATCAGGTTGTTTGAAAAGACCAAGCATTGCTATAACTAGTGCTGAGTCCATCCCTCCTGAAAGGGCGACGAGGAAGTTCTTCATTCCACATTTTCTTGCGTAATCCTGAATTCCTAGATTGAGAGCATGGAGAATTTCCTCACATTCCTGATCAGAGAGTTCTTTTATTCTCAGGTGTTCTTCTTTGACTTCAAGTCTTGGCGTGAATAACGACTCCCAAGAATGATCTAGTTTTACAGGTGGTCTCGAGCCATCAACTACTTTTGCGGCCTGAACTTCGGCAGAGATGATATCTTGCTTGAAACTAAGTGCTTTTTTGGAAACAGTTCCTTCTGAGAAAATAAAACTACCACCATCAAAAACAATCTCGTCTTCACTTCCTACGCGATTTGCATAGTAATAAGGCACGTTGAAGCTTTCATAGATCTGCTTTACACGAGCAATTCTTGAAGATTCCTTGCCAATATGGAATGGGCTTGCCGAGAGATTGAATACTCCATTGATCTCTTTACCTGAACACAATTTGAGTAGGTCAGAGACAGGGTCAACATCGTAGTGATCTGATGCCCACATGTCCTCACAGATAAGAAGACCAAAGGTTTTTCCGTTAAATTGATATAAAGCTGCCTCTTGGCCAGGCTTAAAATACTTTGCTTCGTCAAAAATGTCGTAGTTTGGAAGAAGTCTCTTTGAGTAGAGCTTTCTCATTTCTGCTTGCGACGAAAGCTCAAAAATTGAATTTTCGATATACTTAGGGTTGCCGAGGTCGTCGAATGTGTAGTCTAAGCCTCCTAATAGGAGAGAGGTATTTTCTGTACGATCTAAGCCCTGCCACCAGACTTTTAGCTCTTCAAAAAACTCATGGTAGCCCTGAATAAAATCTCTTTGAAAACAAAGGTCTTGGAGCGGGTAGCCACAAAGAAAAAGCTCCGGGAAAAGATGAATATTTCCCTGAAAGTTTTCACTGGTCGAAAGTTCCTTAAGATATGAAAATATTTCACTAAAATTAGCTATTTGGTGGTGGGTTTGGTGTATATAAATTTGCATGAACGTCACACTCGGGGTAGATAGATTTATAATATATTATATAGCATAAAGGTAGAATTATGACAAAAGTTGTTGTTATTGGAGCAGGGCTTGCGGGAAGTGAAGCCGCTAATTTTTTAGCGAATAAAGGTATCGATGTTGTTCTTGTTGAAGGGAAGGCCATCGAAAGAAATCCGTCGCAAAAAATTGATACTTATGCCGAGCTTGTTTGTACAAACTCCCTAAAGTCAATGAAGCCTGATTCAGGTCATGGACTACTTAAATATGAAATGGATAAATTAGGCTCAATCGTTCTTGAAAAAGGAAGAGAGACTGCTGTTCCTGCTGGAGATGCTCTTGCTGTGGATCGTGATGCATTTTCACTGGCTATTACAAAACATCTTCAGGCACATCCAAAGATAGAAATTATTAATGAGCATATTTCTAATCCTCTTGAGATCATTGAGAGATGTGAGGCCGAGGCTTGTATCATTGCTACGGGACCTTTGACTTCAGAAGGTCTCTCAAATTGGTTAAGAGAAAATATTTCTGATGATGACTTCTATTTCTACGACGCTATTGCACCTGTGGTTGATGCTGATTCACTTGATTACTCAAAGCTATATTACAAAGATCGTCATAAGGCCGTGAGTGAAGAAGAAGGGGAGAATGCAGATTATTTAAATGCCCCAATGAATCAAGAACAATATGAAGCATTTATTACAGAGCTTCAAAATGCAGTTAAAGTTCCTGCTCAAAACTTTGAAGATTATAAATTTTTTGAAAGCTGCCTTCCGGTTGATATTATGGCCGAAAGAGGAATAGATACAGCGAGATTTTCTTGTATGAAGCCAATTGGACTAGAAATGGAAGATGGAACACTTCCATACGCCTGTGTTCAGCTTAGAAAAGAAAACCTACTTGGTTCAGCATTTAATCTCGTTGGATTTCAAACGAGACTTACATATAAAGAGCAAGTAAGAGTGTTTAGAATGATTCCAGGTTTTGAGGAAGCAAGTTTTCTTCACTTGGGATCTGTTCATAGAAACTCGTTTATCAACTCTAAGAAGCTTCTTAATAATGATTTAAGTTCTAAGAAATTCCCAAATATTTATTTTGCTGGGCAAATTTCTGGAGTTGAGGGTTATACTGAAAGTGCTTCAATGGGATTATACGTTGCATCTCAATTAATGAAGAAACTAGAGAATAAAGAAGTGAGACCATATCCAATTGAAACAGGAATGGGTGCACTCGTAAATTATATTATGACAATTGATAAGCCAGCACCTTCTAATATCAACTTTGGACTTATACCTCCTGTGCCACTTAATAAGGAGCAGAGACGATTTAGAAAGGGAAGAAAGGCCCTAAAAAAAGAACTTGCCGCTGCAAGAGCGAGAGAAGTTTTCGATAGCTTTTATGAGGAATACTTAAAGTAATGAAAGGAATTATATTTATTCTTATTGCTAGTTTACTTTGGGCCATTGACACCTTGGTTCGCTATCCTTTGTTATTTAAAGGACATTCGGCAGAGCTTATTGTTTTTGGAGAGCATTTATTTTTGGTGCTATTTCTCCTCCCAATTATTTTAAAAAGTAGAAAGAAATTTCTTAGCACAAAAGTCTCAAATATTTTTTACTTCTTTGTCATCGGTGGACTTGGCTCTGCAATTGGAACGCTAACTTTTACAAAGGCGTTTTTCTTAGTAAATCCTTCTCTTGTGATTCTTCTACAAAAACTGCAGCCCGTTATCGCTATTGCTTTATCTGCATTGATTCTAAAAGAGCGTATGAAACCAAAATTCTTTCTTTGGGCCATCGTCGCTCTCATTGGCGGAGTTATGATCAGCTATCAGGATCTTGCTCCTGGTGTGAAGCTCATTGTTGAAGGGCAAGCCGACTTCACTAGTAATAGTTTGAAAGGTTATTCACTGGCCTTGATTGCAGTTATCAGTTGGGGGGCCGCAACAGTATTTGGAAAAGTGCTTTCGAAACAAGGTTTTGATGAGAAAGAAATTATGAGTGGAAGATTTTTAATGGGGCTTATTTGTCTTCTTCCATTTTTACTAACATTTAATATTGATCTCAATTTTTCTGCAATTTTTTGGGGGAAAGTATTCTTTTTGGCCTTCATCTCTGGTGCCGTTGGAATGTACTTCTACTATCGTGGACTAAAATTAATTCCAGCTCATTTGTGCACTTTGGCAGAAATGTTCTTTCCTTTCTTTGCAGTTATTGTAAACTGGATTTTTTTAGGAAAAGAGCTCAGTATGTTACAAATTACAGGAGCAAGTCTTTTGCTTCTGAGTTCCACCGTGATACAATTAAAGCATTATTAAGGAGATATTAATGCAAAAGTTACCAATGGATTTAACAGGTAAAAATATATTAGTTGCTGGAGCTGCTGGTTTTGTTCCATCACATGTTTGTCAGCTATACCTTGAAAAAGGGGCGACTGTTTACGGACTAGATAATTTTATTACTGGTTCAAAATCAAATATCGAACTTTTATCAAAGTTTGAAAAATTTCATTTTGAAGAGAGAAATATTTTTGAATCGATTCCAGAGTATAAGGACGTTAAGTTTGACTATATCCTCTCTCTTGCTTCTCCAGCTTCTCCAATTGATTTCAAAATTATTCCTCTTGAGATTATGAGAGTAAATAGTGAAGGGACACTTAAGCTTCTTGAATTAGCTAAGGCCCATGGTGCAACTTTCTTAGAAGCTTCAACTTCAGAAGTGTATGGAGATCCTGAGATTCATCCTCAAGTTGAAAGCTATGTTGGTCACGTTAATCCAATCGGGCCTCGTAGTTGTTATGATGAAGCAAAGAGATTTGCTGAAGCCTTAACGATGTCATTTCATACACGTTATAATGTTGATACAAGAATTATCAGAATTTTTAATACGTACGGTCCAAGAATGAGACCAAATGATGGCCGTGTTATTCCAAACTTTGTTAATCAAGCAATGGATAATGAAGAACTCACAGTATACGGTGACGGATCACAGACGAGATCATTCTGTTATGTCACAGATCTTGTAAATGCAATTGATCACGTATTAATGCTTGGTGATCACATGCCATATAATATTGGAAATCCAGACGAATATACAATTAAAGAGTGTGCGGAATTAATTATCTCAGCTCTTGATAGTAAGTCTGTACTCTCTTTTAAGGAACTTCCAAAAGATGATCCAAAAAGAAGAAGACCAGATATCTCTCGTGTAATGAAGCTTGGTTACCTGCCAAAGGTTACTTTTGCTGAAGGGTTAGAGAAAACTGCAAGTTACTTTAAAAGTTTAAAATAGATTGGGAAGAAAATAGTGAAAGTTGTTGTTAGTTGTGATGCTGTTTTAAAAAGAGATTACTATTTAGAAATTATTGAGTCAGTTCTTGATGTTGTTGGCGAGCAGTGTGAGCTTTATGCTCTTGTTCACCGTGAAGGAAAGATTGTTGGTCCTGTTGAGCAGAGGAAGATTCACTCATCATTTCTAAGCCATAAAGTTGATTCTTTTTCAGAACTAACTCAACATAACTTTCTCATTCCTGGAGCGGCGAAAAATCTTTTTATTCCTTGCTCAGTTGATCTTATTATAAATATCTCTCGTGGCTATTCCCATGGTATTTTAAAGTGCGAAAAGACAAAGCAGATTACTTTTATCGTGGAGGATATTGATTCTCAGATAAAGAAGAAGACATTTAAACAAAAGATTTTCTCTTCATTTGTAAAAAGCTTCCAAGCTAAGAGTCTTTCGCAAGTTGATAAACTTTGGGTTTCAAATCTCAATCTTATACCTGCAAGCCTTAGGGATAAGGCCACTGTTGTTGCTCCTCCAGTGAAGCTTATGGATTATAAAATTCTACCGGATGCACTCTTTGTAAGAGATTACTTTGTTGTTAATGCTGAATCTTTAACTGTTGAGGAAGCAAAGGCATATATTGGGCTTGGAAAGAAATTTAAATTTATTGGCAGTGATGATCACCTGGAATCCCTTAAAGTTGGTCATGAAGAATGCTTCTTTGGTGATCGTTGTGGGGGAGAGTTAGCTCCTTTACTTGCTGGGGCAATGTTCCTGATCGATCACGAGCAAAATGAAGTACCTGTTAATACATTAAAAACGCTTGCATCTGGACGTCCTGTACTTGGGATGCCAAATCAATTCATTTCATATGGTGAGGGCTATTATAATCTCGCTGACTTTAATTTATCAGATGATGTATCGATCCCTGAATTTGATAAGAATAAGGCCAGAGGTTTAGCACTGGCCTTTGAAGAGTTAAAATTTAAGCATATGATTAATAGAGAGTTGATGAGTCTGTCGCCACTCACAAAAGTGGAACAAGAGTCTGATAACTGCTGTTAGTTACCAAATCTCTTATTCACTCGTACAAGATTATAACGATTACTAATAATTTTAAAAATTGATAGCTTTCTTTCTGGATTGATCGAGTTGATACTCTTACTCACATCTCCTTCTGTACTACTATCTTCTCCTGAGTCAGTAAATGCACTATCAACATTGAAACCATTTGTTGCTCCTTCAATATTTCCTTCAAGTCCGTCAAAATTTAGACTTGATTCGAGCTTATTGAGATTATTCTTTAAAGTACTGTCGTCATACTTCGGCATCTTATAATAATCATTTGATGCGAGAAGATTTTCTAATGGCTTATCTGAAGTTGGTGCAGTGACTGCTGAACTACCATAACGGTGGTTAAGAACTGCAGCTCTTACAGGATTTAGGTTTGAGTTTTTAAATGCGGCCAGTCTCTTGTTGAATTTTCCTTCATCAAGAATGTCTCCAACTTGTTCAGCAGCTTCACCTTTTACTAGTTTCTTATCCAGAATATGTTTAGCTAGTTTCTTATTTACTCCATTAATTAGGGCAAGGTTCTTATCTGTTGAGAGAGCGTCTAGGCCTGAGTAGTCACCATTATAAGCATTATTTTGTGCCTTCTCCCAATCTGAAAGGTTGAGCTTCTGTGCGACTTGGGCGCCAATTCCTTTATTTGGAACGGAGTATGAGACTTTCTTACATGATGAATCTTTACATGGACAACTAACTACCTCATTTGAACTTGAAACACATTGAGCAAATTCAGATACTGATGCTCTAGAGCTGTCAGCTATTGATGCCGCCATTCCTGTTCCTAAGTTAATAGCTGTTCTTGCTCCACTTAGATTCGATGCCACATTGGGTTTTTGCATAAGGGCCATACTCGGCATATCTTTGTTATACATAGAATCTAGTTTCTTTTTTAGCTTTTCGGCCTTTGTTTTATTCTTTGACCATTCGCTTGCTACTTTCTTAGAATCTTGTGCGGCCGTAAGCTCAAGGGCCATAACAATATAACCCGCTACTGAAACGTATGGAGAGCATGGGTTTTCCGCAACACAACCTGTAAACCATGAAGTTGCTATACAGATAAGAGCTATTGTCGCTGAGATTCCAGCTAAGGCCGCTACCATTGTATGATTTTTAGCCTTTTTCTTTGCTGCTGAAATTACCATATCCATTGCAGTGATTTGTTTTTGAAGTGAAGCACTTTGAGTGTGGGCATTCCAGCCTTTTTGATCTTTGCTGTCCTCTTCTTTTAACATATCGGCTGCGGCCTTAAATTGTTTCTTTGATTCTTTATTTTGAAAGGCCATGAAAGCTGCGGCAAGAGCAACACCTCCGGCGAGCATCGCCCCTATCCCGTCTGGGCAAGTGAAACCAAAGTATGCGGCACAACCAAGTCCTACAACGGAAGGTAGAGTTGTATCCATTGCGCCAGGATTACTTTTTGATGTCTTTTCATTATGTGCAGCTAGTTCTGCTCCAAAGTCTCTTAAGTTCTTTTTACATGCTTCCTGCATCTCAGTAGGTTTTGCATTACAGTCATTATATTCTTTGTTGTAATCTCTATTGTCAGCTGCACTAGCACAAACATTGAGGTGACAGTTAATTTCGAGATTTTGAGACTTACATTCTTGAACCTTTGCTGAGTACTCAGGTTTATCGATACAATAATTTGCGGAGTCTTGAGATTCTACTTCTGCGCTAACTAAGACTTCAACTGGCTCTCCTTCACTTTTCTGTGTCGCAGCCTCTTGTGCAAGAGGAGCGAGGCACAGTGTCCAGCTGATTATTGAGATAAGTAATTTTCTTAACCAGTTTGAGTAGTTCATATCAAAACCTTCGTTCATTTTCTTAATTTTAAATGTTTATCGGCATTAGTTGATTAATACATTAAGGTTTAAAGTGATTTCAGTGTTTTATGTCATTTGAAAACGATTTTATGCCGCCAACTATGGGTGGCAAGTCATCGGAACAATATTCCTTAAGTTCTTAAAATCATGGAATATATCTATAATAAATAAAAAAGAAATTTTAAGGAGTATAAAGATGAGTCTTTCATTTAAGAAGATAACGATACTAGCTGTAATGGCCTCTTCGGTTTTGGCAGGAAAAACTCTTGATGGCATTAAGAAGAGAGGAACTCTTAAGTGTGGTGTTTCGACTGGGCTTCCTGGATTTTCAACACCAGATTCAAAAGGTAATTGGCAAGGACTTGATGTTGATTTTTGTCGCGCACTCGCTGTTGCTGTTTTAGGAGATGATACAAAAGTACAGTACGTATCACTTAACGCTCAACAAAGATTCACAGCTCTTCAATCTGGAGAGATTGATGTTCTTTCAAGAAATACTACCAATACGCTGACTCGAGACACTTCAACGGGACTTAATTTTACGACTCCAATTTATTATGATGGGCAAGGTTTCATGGTGAGAAAGTCCTCGAAAATTACAAGTGCTATGCAATTAAGTGGGGCAAGTGTTTGTACTCAGCAAGGAACCACAACAGAGCTTAATATGTCAGATTTTTTTCGTGCTAATAGACTAAAGTTAAAGCCAGTTGTTTTTGAAAGTAATGATGAGGTAGTCCAATCTTTTGTGAAAGGTCGTTGCGATGCTTTAACAACTGATGCTTCTGGACTTGCAGCGGAAAGAAGTAAGTTTAAAAATCCTGATGAGTTCGTGATTTTACCTGAAGTTATTTCAAAAGAGCCTCTGTCTCCAGCTGTTAGGCATGGTGATGATGAATGGTTTGATATCGTTAAGTGGACAATGTTTGCATTAGTTGAAGCTGAAGAAATTGGAATTACAAAAGAAAATATTAGTACATTTCTTAAGTCAAAAGATCCACGAGTAAAAAGATTTCTTGGAATAACACCTGGAAATGGTCAAGCTATTGGGCTTGATGAGAAGTGGGCATTTAATATTATTTCAAAAATTGGAAACTACGGTGAAGTTTTTGAAAAGAATGTTGGAAAAGGAAGTACGCTTAAGCTTGAAAGAGGGCTAAATGCTCTATGGAATAAGGGTGGATTAATGTTTTCACCTCCTTTTAGATAAGGATTTATTTTGTTAAAGAAAATTTTAAATGATGAAAAAATTCGCTCTACACTTTTTCAAGGTGTAGGGCTTTTATTTATTTGTTCGATTATCTACTATTTCTTTGTTAACACTCAAGCCAACTTAACAAAGCAAAATATCCAAACTGGTTTCGGCTTTTTTGAGCTTGAAGCAGGTTTTGATATTTCAGAGAGTATGATTGAATATTGGTCTGATGATACTTATCTTAAGGCCCTTTATGCAGGTATTTTAAATACAGCGAAAGTTGCGCTAATCGGGAATATCTTTGCTATTGGGCTTGGAGTTATTATCGGAGTTGGTAGCTTATCGACAAATTGGATCATTAAAAAAATCTCAACGACATACGTTGAAATCGTGAGAAATATCCCGTTACTTCTTCAGCTTTTTTTCTGGTATGCGATCTTAACTGAAAACCTTCCAGATGTTAAAGATGCGATTGAGTTTCTTCCTCACTTCTTTTTAACAAATAGAGGTCTCTTTATTCCTTTTCCTGTCGAGTCAATTAAGTATGCTTATATTTTTGTAGCATTGGTTGTCTCAGTACTTGGTTACTTTTTTCTTGAAAGAAGAAGAGATATTAAAACTGAAGAGACAGGTCTTGAGTCTCCAGTATGGCAAAGATTGAATTATCTAATTTATCTTTTACCTGTCGTGACATGGATGGTTTTAGGGAAACCTACAGAGCTTTCGATGCCAGAGCTTGTTGGTTTTAACTTCCAAGGCGGCTATACTTTTACTCCAGAGTTTACGGCATTACTTGTTGGACTAATTATTTATACTGCCGCATTTAATGCAGAGATTGCGCGTGCAGGTATAAACTCAATTAGCAGAGGGCAGTGGGAAGCCGCTTCTTCGCTTGGTCTTTCTAAAAAAGATACGATGGGAAAAATTATTTTACCACAGGCCTTAAGAGTTATGGTTCCACCTCTAACTTCACAAATTCTAAACTTAACAAAGAATAGTTCACTCGCTGTTGCTATTGGTTACCCTGACTTTGTTTCAGTAACAAATACAACGATGAATCAGACAGGGCAAGCGATTGAGTGTGTTTTCTTAATTATGGTTGTTTACCTAAGTTTTTCATTATTAACTTCATTTATTATGAATATTTTCAATAATAGATTTAATAAATTTGAGAGATCATAGATGAATATGGTTAATAAATTTGTATATAGATTTCCTATTTGGTTAAAAAAGAATCTTTTTAACACTCCTATAAACTCTGTAATATCAATATTTGCGATAGCCTTTCTGTGGAAGTTTATCGTTTATGTTTTTGACTACATGCTTGTTGGAGCCGTCTGGGGTGGAACGGCCAAGACATGTCGTGAAGTGGGTGGGTTTTGTTATCCGTTTCTATTTGAAAAGGCGCGTTTTATTATTTATGGATTCTATCCTAGTGAGCTTCTGTGGCGTCCTACACTTGCGATGGTACAACTATTTGGAACAATATTTTATATTAAGGAGCCTAGTCGTTTTGGTGTAAAGACCTTTATTTATTTGACTATCTCTTTTGTGATTTTCTTTTGGCTTATTGGTGGTGGAGTAGGACTTTCTCCTGTCACAAATGACAAGTGGGGAGGTCTACCTTTAACCGTAATGCTTGCTTTTATTGGGATTCTATTTTCATACCCTTTTGGAATACTCCTCGCCCTTGCACGACGTTCTGAACTTAAAATATTAAAGATGCTTTCGGTTTGTTATATTGAGCTTATCCGTGGAGTTCCTCTCATTTCAGTTCTCTTTATGAGTTCAGTTATGTTTCCTCTCTTTCTCCCCGATGGAGTGAATTTTGATAAGCTTCTTCGTGCTCAAATTGCGATTATCATGTTCGTTTCTGCTTATATGGCGGAGGTTATTCGAGGTGGTCTTGCTTCTATAGATAAGGGGCAGTATGAAGCAGCTCAGTCTCTAGGACTTAGTTATGCTCAGACAATGATTTATATTATTATTCCTCAAGCGATTAGAATTGTCATACCACCAACAGTGAATACTGCGATTGGGATGTTTAAAGATACATCTCTCGTTTTAATTATTGCTCTCTTTGATTTGTTAAATACAACAAAAACGGCAATGAGAGACGCAGAGTGGCTTGGTTTTTCTCTGGAAGGTTATGTTTTTGTTGGAGTTATTTATTATGTATTTTGTAGCTTAATGTCTAAATATTCAAAAAGGCTTGAAACCGAATTTGTAGTTAAGGAGAGGTAATGTCATCTCAAAATGAATTAATGATTGAAATGAAAAATTTAAATAAATGGTATGATCAATTCCACGTGTTAAAAGATGTGAATCTAAATGTAAAACATGGTGAAAAAATTGTTGTTTGTGGTCCATCTGGCTCTGGTAAATCGACAATGATTAGATGTATAAATCGTCTTGAGGAATTTCAAAAAGGGTCGTTGACCGTTAATAATATTCCGCTCAATCATGATTTGAAAAATATCGATGCCATTCGAAAAGATGTAGGAATGGTTTTTCAACATTTTAATTTATTTCCACATTTGTCAATTCTTGAAAATTTAACACTCGCTCCAATTCGTGTTAAGCATATTCCCAAAAAAGAGGCCATTGAAATGGCGATGAGTTACCTCGAAATGGTAAAGATTGCGGATCAGGCGAATAAATATCCAGGGCAAATATCTGGTGGACAAAAACAACGTGTCGCGATAGCAAGAAGTCTTTGTATGAAACCAAAGGTTCTTTTATTTGATGAACCAACATCTGCACTCGATCCAGAGATGGTTAAGGAAGTTCTTGATGTTATGGTTGACCTTGCAAAAGAAGGGATGACAATGTTATGTGTAACTCACGAAATGGGGTTTGCCCGTGAAGTCGCTGACAGAGTCATTTTTATGGATCAAGGAACAATTCTTGAAGAGAATACTCCACAAGAATTTTTTAATAACCCACAACATGAAAGAACAAGAGAGTTTTTATCTCAAGTAATTCACTAATATGCAATTTGGACTTTTTGGGGAACCAGAATCGATTGAAGTAATTAATTTGGATGGTGAAGTCATTTACTATCCAAATTTCTTTACTGATGATTTTTTCGAAGAATTAAGAAAAGAAATTAATTGGCGCCAAGATAAAATTACTCTCTATGGTAAAACTCACGACATCCCGCGACTCCAGGCCTGGTATGGGGACGGTGAAAAGGACTATAGTTATTCTGGTGTAAAGCTTCAAAATAATAATTTTAATCAAGTTTTAAATATTATCCGTGAGAAAATTTCAACAGGCGTTGGACTTGAATTTAACTCTTGTCTTTGTAATCTCTATCGTGATGGTAGAGACTATGCTGCTTGGCATAGTGATGATGAGAAAGAGTTGGGAGTGAATCCCATTATTGCCTCTGCAAGTTTTGGAGAAACGAGAAAATTTATCTTCAAACATAAGACTAATAAAGGTGTTGAAAAAGTTGAATTGAATGTCGAAGACAAATCCCTCATTATTATGAAAGGAAAGCTTCAACACTGCTGGAAACATCAGATTTCAAAAACTGCAAAAAAGGTTGGACAGAGAATTAATCTAACCTTTAGGACTATCAAGTAGAAGATCATTCCAAGTCTTAGTATCCCATTCATAAATTTGATTTGGTTTAAATTGTGACTTGTATGCCATTGATTTATTCTCCTCAATCCAATAACCCAAATAATAATGAGAAAGATTATCATCCATGGCATATTCAATTTCTTTGAGTGCTCCAAAAGTTCCTAGATTTCGCTTGGAGTAATCAGGATCAAAAACAAAATAGACACTACTCAAAGAAGTCAGGCCTTTTTCTAAAATACCAAAAGCAATCATTTTATCATTAAGAAAAAATTCACTCACTAATTGTGTTCCAGTATACTGATAAAATGTTTGTCTGAAATCTTCTTCATTATCGACATGCTTACTTTCAAAACGTGCAGATGAATGCTTTAGATAGAGTGCAAAGTGTTCTTTTCTAAAAATAAGTGGTGAAAAATAAACTTTAATATCAGAGTTTTTCTTTAATATTTTTCTCTGTGATTTTGATGGGTGAAATTTATCAACTTTCAATCTTATGGGGAGACACTTCTGACAACCATGACATTTTGGCCGAAATTGAAACTGTCCAAATTTTCTCCAACCTTCACTTAATAAAAAATCCATTTCTTCTTTTTCTATTTCCGAAGCAAAGAAGAACTGGTGCTGTTCGAGCTGGCCTTGGAGGTAAGGACACTTGTCTGGGGCCGAAATTCTTGGAGTCGTCAGTAGCTTCATATGTCTATATTATCACGTAGAAATGTTTGATGGGTCAAACAAAAGTCACTGAAATTATTGGAAAATTTTACCAAAATATGACTTATGTCAATGTACGGGAATATATCATTATGATAATGTAATTTCATACATACTAGAATTAGGAGATATATATGGATAGAAGAAAATTTTTTATGTCTGGAGCTTTAGGTTTAGCTTCTCTTGTTGGTGCTCGTTCTGTCTTAGCAAATGAGTGTAAAGTCGGTGCAGAGCCTGCAGGTAAGAAAGTCGCAAAGAATAAAGAAAGACTTGATTATGTAGTAAATGCTGCTGATGCGAAATCACATGCAAAATACAAAGCTGGTTCAACTTGTGCGAACTGTAAGTTTTATAAAAAAGCAAAAGAAGAAGGTGGATACGCTCCATGTCCAATGCTTGCTAATAAATATGTTTCAAATTGTGGATGGTGTAAGTCTTACGCAGCTGCAAAGTAATTATGATGGGTCCTTAGAGGCCCATTTTTTTTGCTCTTCAACGACTTTGGAGAGTGGTGCCAATAAACTTTCATAACTCTCTCCATTAAGATACTCAAGACTATATACTAAAGCCTCAAGCGTGGACAATGCTTCTTCAGCGCAAGCTTTGCGGACGCTTTTATAAATTGTTTTAGGAGTGTCCCCCTCGCTAAAATGATAAGTTGGTAGACTTCCAAGAAGTTCTTGATTACCAAGGAGCAAGCTTCTTGCCTTATCCCATGTTCCATCGAGTAGAATGAGATTTTGTTTTCTGTTTTTTTCTAGCTCTTCTATTTCTTTTGAATGATTGTTTTTAAAAATTAGTATTGGTTTATATTTTTCGATAAAGTCTATAATTATACTTTTAAAATGTGGATTATCGCTATCAAGAAGGATCAGGTTATTAATTTGAAGCTTGGCCATTAAAGCTGTATTAAAAGGATGCTCGCGCTCTTTAACGTGTCTAATAATGAGAACATGGTTCTCGATCATTGTTGGCCTTAGCTGGTCACAATAACAATTTGAAACAGGTCTTAAGCATTCGGTACAGCTGAGGCGTTTACTAGTCATGACTGTCGTTAAAAGTGTCGAGGTATATTGGTTTGCGATAGTACATGAGAAAGTAAACTACAGGGTAAACAGCGAGCTCTAAAATAGGGTGAGAGCATTCGTAAACAATATGATCTTGAATGTATGATTTTTCATCAGAAATCTGTCTAATCTTATGAGTATGTTTCCAGAGAGTGAAAGGAAATGGCATCTCACGTGCTTGATCAACAAAGAAGCACTCTTCATCTGACTCAAAAGAATCGACAATAATATTCACCCATGATTGGTAGTTTCCAAGAACAGATGAAATAATGTGGACTTCTCCATTCTTAGTACAACCATCAAACTGAGTAATTTCAATTTTAACAAATGGTGGAGTCAACTTGATGAGAAACTCCTTCTTGAATTGACTCAAGATATCTCTAGGCCTACCAAATACATTTGTTCTAATATTTACTCGTTTCATACTCTTATTCTATCATATATTAATTAGTTAGTTAAAGTCCTGAAAGGTAGACGCTTCCTATACATAAGTGGCTAAAACTTGACCTTTAGATTTTTTCCTGTAGAATTTAGTAATTATTATTTGTTTACACTCTGTAGATAAATATCCCAGTGCCATAGGAGGTTGCATGAGCTTACTTGAAAGATTTAAGCTAGAGGACCAAGAGATGGAAAGGTTTTCATTGAATCAGGTCTTTATCCCACACAAGGATAGTCCAAAAAAATTGGATAAGGCCATTAAATGTGAGTCCTCAAAATTGATTTCTGACAACGTTGAATTAGAAGAACCAACTTCTACTTCAAATAGTTAATTATCTTAAGCGGGACTTTACACAACGTGTGAGTCTCGCATCTCCAATTTCAAATTGATCAAGACAATCACTGTAAATATTTTCTGTGAAAATTGCGCACGAGCCATCTTCGCTAAAGCGAGATTCTTTTCTGCGATCCATACAGAAGTAGGTGAGATTTTGGGAAATTTCAATTTCCTGTTCTTTCTCATCGACGCGAACCACCTTTGGTTTTTTTGGTTCAGCAGTATGTTTTGGAACGATAGTAATTTTTTTGTAGCTCTTATGAGATTTTTCGTCTTCTTGTAATTTATCCCAATTCCTCGCTCGCATAAGTCTATACTTCTCTAGGAGAAGTTCTTTTTGTGTACGAGGTCGGTATTGCTGTTTTTCGACAGTTTCAATAGTTTTGATACCAGCACATGAAGTAAGTACTAGTAGGGTGAATATAGTAATCAAGTTTTTCATTTTTTAAAAATCTTTTACGAGGTCTACCAAGTATGGATCATCAATATATGGATTTCTATTTTTTTGAATTTTATATATCTTTTCGTTTCGAGCGATCTCTTCTTCATCAACAGGATCTTCTTTGTCCCATTTTCTCAAGTAATATTCTTCTGCATTTGAAATTTCCAACTGATACCTTGTAGAAAAATAAAATAGTGCTCTCGCAACATTCCCTCGGTGATTAACTGGTGGCTCGAAAGCTTTGATTTCTTCAGTTGAATTTTTAGCAGTACCTCTTTTAGATATTATGCATTTATCTGATACAACTCTTCCATCAACTTCTGCAAAGATTAAATTACTTCTTGAAGAATTTGCATTTGACCAAACTCCGAATAAGTGATGAAGATCATTTTTTTGAGTATTCTTTGAAAATTTAGGATTGAATTTACTTTGTGGCCAAGTGTGTTCACAATTTAAAATATTAGGATTTGGAATCTTGTCCTTTCCGATACCTACTTCTTGTCCGTATCTCATATCGCAATAGCGATCTTCGAAATAATAATTTCCAGATGAATCTCTTTTAAGATCAATTTCACCGAAGAGGTACTGTCTTGCTCTTTTGTAATCGAAATTAACTTCTTGATCCTTTGAGATTGCCTCAAAGAGATGGGATTTAAGCGAGCCGTCTTGAGAATACTGTTCAAGTTTTTCAACAAGATCTTTTGAGTAGAAATTATTTTTTGATAAATCTCCAAAAGCACTGCTTGCAATGATGAATGTAAAGTACACACAAAGGTGTCTAAGCTTAGACATTTTTAATTCCTTCCTTGGAATATTATAAGTTTAACAAGAAAATTTAAGAAGGCCAATAAAAAAGTTAAAAAAATTAGATATTTAAGGAGTCTAAAATTGTCAGAATTATTTTTAACTGATAAATATTTTTCTTCATTTAAAGAAATTCATTTAATGATGTTATAATATTATATACAAAATTTATCTAAGGTGATGTTATGAATTTTTCAAGTCGTATTACTGGTGTTGGTTCTTTTGTACCAAAAAATATTTTCACAAATCATGATCTCGAAAAAATGATGGATACTTCTGATGAATGGATTCAGCAGAGAACTGGAATTGTTGAAAGACGTTGGGTAGATCAGGGGACATCTACTTCCGATCTTGCTGTTGAAGCAAGTATTGAGGCAATTAAGAATGCAGGTATCGATAAGTCAGAAATTGATATGATTGTATTTGCTACACTATCTCCAGACCATGACTTTCCAGGAAGTGGATGTTTCTTACAAGCAAAACTTGGTATTCCTGAAATTCCTGCGATTGATATAAGACAGCAGTGTACGGGCTTTATCTATGCGATGAGTATTGCTGATAAATTCATTAAGAGTGGATCACATAAAAATATTCTTGTCGTAGGAGCCGAGGTTCATTCTAAAGGTTTAGATAGAACACCTGAGGGAAGAAATGTTGGAGTTCTTTTTGGAGATGGTGCAGGTGCAGTGGTAATGAGCCAGTGTAGTGTTTCTGACTCTTCTAAAGATTCTCACTTTATCAATGCACACCTTCATTGTGACGGATCATATGCTAAAGAGTTGTGGTTACCAGCTCCTGGTACTGGATTTGATGAGCCTGATAGAATGAATCAAAAGATGTTAGATGAAAAGTTACATTATCCGTATATGAATGGGAAAACAGTTTTCGTTCATGCTGTTAAGAGAATGTCTGAGTCTCTTAGTCGCCTATGTGCAGAGCAAGGTGTGACTATTGATGATATTGATCTTTTCTTATTTCACCAAGCAAACTTAAGAATTAATTCTAAGATTGCAGAAATGATGAATATTCCAGAAGAAAAAGTATTTAATACTATTCAAAAGTACGGGAATACAACTGCTGCAACCATTCCTCTAGGAATGAATGATGCAATCAAGGAAGGTAAATTAAAGCCTGGGATGCTTGTTGCTTCTGCTGCTTTTGGTTCTGGGTTTACTTGGGCTTCTGCTCTTTATAGATTCTAATATTTTATATTCACAAACCGATTAGTATGGCGATTTAAAAAGGAATTGCCATGCTAAAGTTTATATCTTTATTTTTAATTTTATCACTTCTTAGTTGCTCAACAAATTTCAATTCTCGTTATATTGCCTCTATTGATTCTCAATCAATTTCATCTGTTACAGTTGTCGATGACTTCCAAGGTGAGTTTGGTGGAGAGGATAATTTTAAACAGCTACAAAATCTTGTTGATGATTACAATGTTAAATATGGCAGTGGTGATTTTAATGGATATAATCTCCAGCACGTAAGAGTTGAACTTGTAGATATAACAGAGAAGCGTCTCATCTCTGATTCGCAAGTCTTGGCCATTGATGCAGAAGTAGACGAGGATAGTTTTCACCGAATTAAAATCTATTACGATTCAAAAGTTAAGAAGAATCTTTCAAACCTTTCACTTGAGAGTGTACAAAATTTTTTAGAACTAATAAATAATTCTAAAGAAATGCCAAATGTCCTCAGTTTCTTTGAAATATCTTTAAATGCCAAACTAGGGGACCTGGGCTCAAAGAAAATCATTAAGCAACTTTACTTAGATAGTTTAAGTCAAATTGCTGAAGAGATTGATGGAGAGGTTATTCAGGCTTATATTTCTCGTGTTGAAGCAGAGATTGAAGAGCTAACAAAAGATATAAAATCAGAAGCGAAGAGTAGAAAAACTTTAGAAGCACAAAGAAAGGCGTCTATTGCTGCATTAGATAAGGCAAATGAAGATGGGCAACTTAGAACATTAATTCAAAAAGGTGATCGTCATGGTGCCGCTGATCTTATTGAAAAGTATATTCCTCGAGAGCAAATGACTCCGATGGAAAATCGCTTTTGGGATCACTTACTATATAAGATGAGAAATCCGGCACCAATTGAGAATAGAGTTATCATGTATCGAGGTACTGACGGAGATCCTCTTTATCCTGCAATAAAGGCGGGGACAGCACTTTCAAAAGAAGAGGCAATTGAAAAGTCTGAGCTTGTTGCCATGTCAACAATGATGACTAAGAATCAGGGTTCTTGGAATAGAAGACTACGCTCGCTTCAGGCCATCTATGGGAAGGATTTTTCAAAAAATCCAGATGGGGAGTCTTCAAAAGTGGGTGGTGCGAGAATTACTACTTGGATGAAAAATCACTCAATTGATCCCGTAGGGAGTCCATTTTTGTCATTTACATCGAGTTTTGAAACTGCTCATGCTGCAGGTGAGACGTCGATGGGGGCATTTCTTGTTGATCCAGAAGTATTGCTTTTTAATCAAATGTCTAAGTTTGGAAGTGAGATGGAATATTTGAAAACACTTATTACATTTCCTGATGAGATGGTTGCTTATTATGATGAGAGTGTTCATGGAGTAATGGATATTAATTCAATTTCTTCTATGTTTGAGGAAAAAATCAAAGCTAAATTAGAAATACAATTTGGAGAGAACTCTTCTAATGTATACGATAAGATTGTGTCTCGTTCAAAAGACTTTGCTGACTTTTACAAGTCAAATCTCGTTCCAGAAGTGTCGCCAGTTGTTGTTGAATATAAAGTAAAGGAAGGATTTTTTAAAAGATTTTTTAGAAAGCTTTTAAAGAAGCCGGCTCCAGTTGAAGAAGTTATTGAGGGGACTCAAGAAAAAATTGATACAAAAAATAATTGCCTCTATATTATCAAATCTTTCTCAAAATAAAAAAGCACCTTTCGGTGCTTTTTTATTTTATAAGCAGTCGTTTTGATCTCTAAAGTATCTGCTACAAATGTTACTTCCTGCTTCACAATCAGATGCAAGGCTTGAAGTATAACTTCTATAAGAACAAGTTCTTGGTTGTTGAGCATTAACTACAACATTGAATGCACCAGACATGACCTCAGATTTCTTCTTAGTTAGCTTGTATTCAATTTCATTTTCCCCAACCTGGAGCATTGGTCTCTGAGTTAAAGTCCAGATCCAAAGATTGAAGTTAGATTTACTAGATGTTCCTTTGAAAGAAGAAGACTTAGACTTTTTCTTTCCTCTACTATCAACATAAGTAAGAGTTACTTTATCTGCATCAACTACTTCATCAGTTACAAACTTTGACCCCATGCTTGGTGTGAGGTAAGAATCTGTACATCTAAAATTTGCATGTTTTGTCCCTTCAGCTGTAAAACAAGTAACAGAAACATTTCCAGAAACATAGTGAGCTTGGAATTCATCTCCTTTCTCAAGGCCAGCACTGAAAACAGATGCACTTAATAGAGTAGATAGCAATAGTACTTTCAACATTTGAAACTCCTTATCTTTTAAATAATTTATAACTTATGATAAGGCCTATCTCTGGTAACAACAATAGATGTAAGATGAAATGAGAAAGTGAGCTACTAAAGCTCACTTATTCTAACTTGACTGTATTTGTACATTATTTGACGCCAGTTTAAAATATTCTTATGCGTTAGATGAGACGCTAGTGTTGGGTCACTTGGAAGGATGTCATATACAAGAGACTCCATTGTAAACTGAATCGTTTGCATTCCAAGGTACAGTTCTGTAAAAAAGTCGATATCACCTTTTTGGTAGTGAGAAATAAGACTTGCTACATCAGTGTGGTTTTCACAGCTCGCACAACCATCACACATTCCGTAGTTTTCAATGAAGTTAAAGTGATCTTGTGCCTGAGAAGCAATTATTCTTTCCCTTTCCTCGGTTTGCTCGCTGAACTTTTCAATTAGTTTTAAAGCGAATAGAGGATTTTGATTAATTCCAATTAATAGTTGCTCATAAAATGTTGCATATAGTGAGGTGAACATTGAGTCTTCAATTAAAAAATTAAAAAAGTCATGTGAACTTCCTGCATCCTGTTTAATCGCATCGTAAGAGGCAAGAGCAAGATTAAATGGAGATGCCTCGCTACTTTCAAGATCATAAAAGATTTTCGCAAGAGGGTTTACAACTTTCTCTGGGTCATTCTTTTTGAAAATTTTATTCATCATAAGAGCTTCCTTAGTGGAGAGATAAAATACTCTACATTCTATTTTAGCAAAGACTTCTAAGTAGTGATAATTTTGGGAAGAGGCAAAATATGCCATGCCCTGGTTATGGGCATGGATTAGGCATGATTGAATGAATTGCTTCAATATCTGAGATAACTTCATCAGATAGTTCAATATTAATTGAATCAATATTGCTCTCTAACTGATCCATTTTTGTTGCCCCGATAATATTTGAAGTTACAAAATCTCGCGAGTTTACATAGGCCAGTGCCATTTGCGCTGGATCGAGCCCATGCTTACGGGCAAGGTTAACATATAGCTCAGTTGCTTGAGTTGCAATTTCTCCATTATATCGTGAGAAGCGAGTCCATTTTGTTAATCTTGCACCTTCTGGTCTTTGTCCTCCAAGATACTTCCCGGATAGGACTCCAAATCCAAGTGGAGAGTATGCTAGCAGTCCAGCATTCTCTCTGATTGAGATTTCAGACATCCCAACTTCATAAGAGCGATTAAGAAGACTGTAAGGATTTTGAACACTCATTACTCTTGGGAGGTTAAGATGTTTACTATGTTCTAGAAACTTCATTAAACCCCACGGAGTTTCATTTGAAACACCAATATGACGTATTTTTCCTGCCTTTATAAGCACCTGAAGAGCATGAAGAGTTTCTTCGATCTCAATAGCTTCCTCGTCATAGTTATGCTGATAACCACGTACTCCAAAGTAGTTTGTTGTTCTATCTGGCCAGTGAAGTTGGTATAGGTCGATATAGTCAGTTTTCAAACGAGATAAACTTGCATCGCATGCAGAGACAATATTCTTCTCGTTCAGACGATGAACTCCATCTCTTATATATGGCATTGAGTTATTTGGCCCTGCGACTTTTGAAGCAAGAACGATTTTATCTCTGTTCTTGTGCAAACCTTCCCAGTTTCCAATAATAGTTTCAGTTGCGCTATATGTTTCTGCCATTGGCGGTACAGGATACATTTCAGCAGTGTCTATAAAGTTCACGCCTTGTGATAAGGCATAGTCAAGTTGTTCATGTGCTTCTGCTTGAGTGTTTTGTTCTCCCCAAGTCATCGTTCCAAGGCAAATGACTGATACATCAATATTTGTATTACCAAGTTTTCTGTATAACATTTAAAACTCCAATTACTGATTTAGAAACTCTTCAATTTCTAAAGTTGTGTGTTTCTTTATACTGTTAATTAACCCGTAGATAATGAAGCCAAGAAAGATTAGGGTTGGAACAGAGATCACTGGAAAGCTTAGTGCTGTCATTTTTCCAAGGCTTTCATTGAACTCGACAGAACCAGGCTCGCCTTGGAGAATCATTACGGCCAAGACATAATTAAGCACTGCAGATAGAAAAAATGTACAACTCAGCCAAATACCGGCAGACGCTATCTTTTTCTCAAAAAGATTTTCATGACCAGAATTTTTGAATTCTTCATCAATTTTTTCAAGATTAAAAATCTGTGCGAGTATTGTTCTGACTAAAGGATACTTTGTTCGTTGAGAAATAAGAACCGCAATACCAATAATAAGAGGAATAGAAGTCTCCTTAACAACCATCCAGGTTTTATTTAATTTGAAAAGTCCAATACCACCTGTTAATAAAACACTGATAAGTCCTAAAGCTGAGATGAAGTTAAACTTTTTCTTCGTAAAGAAGTCATATGCTCCATAGATGATTGGGAACGAGAGGGCGAGAACCAGCGAATAAACTTGTCCAAGATGCTCTTCAGAGCTAAATTTGGTCAAGATAACACTTGGGATAACAACGTTGATAATAAGATTTAAAAATCCACTGTCTTTCTTTTTATTTTCTGTATTTTCCATGCAGCTAGTGTAGATTTCTATTCACTATAATTAAAGAGTAAAATGTCCGCGCGTTCTGCTCGGTTATTGTTTCAAATTCTTACACCTGTTTTTTTATATTTACGATCCATATCAACTACGTAATTCTAAAAACTATTAAAAATATATCAATCAAGGATGATGATTATGAAAAGAATTTTTGTTGCTGCCGCTCTGGTATTCGCGACTCCTGTGCTTGCTCAGAACTTTAATGGTTACATTGTTAAATTAAAAAATAACGCAGAAAGTTTTTCTCTTCCAAAGTCAATGAGTGCAGTAGAGACACTTAGTACAAGTTTTGGTACTTATGCTGTTGTTCAACCTGCTGAAGGTCTTGAACAAGAATCTGTAGAAATGCTTAAGAATGATTCAAATATCGAATACGTTGAAAAAAACTGGATTGTCACACTTGATAATGAAGTAACTTCTGAAGTTATGACATCAACAGATTCAATGTATTCTAAGCAGTGGGGTTTAAAGAACACAGGAACAAATAGCGGTGGTTGGTTCTCTTCTGGTAAGGCCGGGGAAGATGTTAACGCTGAAAGAGCTTGGGAAATTCAAAAAGGTAATAAAGATATCGTTGTAGCAGTTATCGATACTGGTATCGATTATAGACATCCGGATCTTCAGGCAAACCTATGGGTGAATGAAGCTGAGAAGAATGGGGAGCCGGGAGTTGATGATGATGGGAACGGATTTGTTGACGATGTTTATGGATACGACTTTGCTAATAATGACGCAGACCCAATCGATGGTCATTCACATGGTACTCACTGTGCTGGTGTTATTGGCGCTGCTCATAATGGCCAAGGTGTAATGGGTGTGATGAGTAAAGTTAAGCTAATGGGGATCAAGTTTCTTTCTGATAGTGGAAGTGGAGAAACTATTGGCGCAATCAAGTCTATTGAATACGCAATTAAAAATGGTGCAAATATTATGTCTAATTCTTGGGGTGGAGGAGAAAGATCTGAAGCACTTAAAGAAGCAATTGTTGCGGCGAAAGACGCTGGAATCCTTTTTGTAGCTGCTGCTGGAAATGAGTCAAATAATAATGATTCAAGACCAACTTACCCAGCCAGCTATGATGTAGAAAACGTTATTACTGTTGGTGCAATGGATGGTAAAGGGAATAAGGCAAGTTTTTCTAACTATGGAAAAGAGTCTGTTCACGTTTTCGCTCCAGGTGTAAATATTCTTTCAACTGTTAAGAATGGTGGATACCAAAAAATGTCAGGAACTTCGATGGCAACTCCAATGGTTTCAGGTGTACTTGGTCTTCTACTTTCTCAAGAAGAGGGAATTAATTTTTCTGATGCTAAGACTAGATTAATGGAATCTACTGTTAGAAACTCATCACTTTCTAAATTCTCTATCGACGGTAGAGTTGATGCATTTAGAATGCTTAGAGGTGAGAGAAACTAATTTTAAGATAATTCAAGTGTGTGAATGGAAAAAGGACTCAGTAATGAGTCCTTTTTTTATTTCTTAATAAGCAGTTTAAAACTGATTCTTTTCTAGCTATTGCTCTTTGCAGCTCCAGTCAAATGAGTGAATATCATATTCTGGAATTCTAGCAAAGGCCCAGAATTTATCTTCATTCTCTCTAACTTTATCGATTTTTACTCTGAAATTCCCCGTCGTAAACTCAAGAATTCTTCCATCATACTTTGAAATAAGATTAACTTTCTTAGAGTAGGTTTTATCAATACCGTTTTGATAAGCTTGAACTTCTACTTCATATGTCTCTTTACTCCCTAGAGTTTTCTTGTAAATGAATAAACGATCAACTGGAGAGCTTGTTTTCTTATGTGGGCATTCAAATAGTAACTCTTTTTTTGCGAGTGGTGCTGCATATGTATTTAAAGTAGAGATAGTAGATAAAAGTAGAAGAGAGAGCTTCATTAACAATCCTTGTTTTTGATTCAATGAAGCTCATTTTAAATGTATTTTCTATTTTAGTCTAGAGACTAAAAGATTCTTTGCTTTAAAATCTTTGAAAAATTCGAGCGAATATTCTCATCACTCAATTCTTTATTTTCTCTTTCAAGTGGACGAGTTGCCCAGCGGCAATAATTCTCTGCTTGGTCATGTGTTGTGTAATTTGATCCTGATTCAAAAAGATTACTCTTGTATTCAAAGGCCAGGTTTGGATAATCCTTGCAGTATGATGGTTTTTTGAAAATCTCTGTAACGAATGTTGAAATAAGATTATCTATGATATCTTGGTACTCTTTAACTTCTTTCGAGTGTGACATATCAGCAACAAGATCAAAGTCGAGTGGGATACTTTGAGTTCTTGATGCATTTAATAAGATACACTTATCAATTGCCAGCTTATCTCCAGTTGGAATACTGTCAACGAATGTGTCCATACATGCCAATGTGACTTGTTTAGGATCAGCTCCTTTTAGTATATCCTTAAGGCTTGTTGACGATCTTGTCATACAGTTTGAAGTTTTATACTCAATTGATTTGAAAACTTCGTCTTTAAGAAATCTATATTTTTCAGGTGCGTTTTGTTCAAGAAATTTTGGATTAACAATATATGCAGAAAATGATTCTGCAAAGTCTTCTGCTGGTGATGATGTTGAATAATTACTAACAAAGTTCTTGGAGTCATCGAGAATTTTCAAATCTCTCGGGTCTGTTGTTTCACTTTGCCATGAAGATAAGCTTACCCAGTAGTGTGTATAGTCATGTTCATCGATTGCGGTCATGTCGGAGATATTATGACCAATTTCGTGAAGAATCGTCGTTATCTTCTCGTTTCGAGGTATGTCACTAAATAGGTTATAAAAGCGAAGAGCACTGTCCGCAATTACGTTGCCATCGTACTTTGCGATTTTCTTAAAGTGTGTACCAAACTTATAGTGTTTGAAAACTGTACTTGGAAGCATATGAAGAGCTGCTCTGATTGATTCAAGTTCTTCTTTGTTAAAGAAGTTCCTATTTTCATAATGATCATCCTTTCCGTAGAACTTTGTCGCATATGGTGAAAGGTTGAAATTAAATTTATCTAAAAAGTAAAAGTAATAAACGCCAAGTCCTTTACCAAAAATCTTATCTGCAATACATACTTCATGCTTACAAGTTTCAATTCCAGGGTAGCCCTTAATGATATCGATATTAGAGTAAAAAGACTCTTTATAAGTGTCTGAATAAAAGAAGCGATTAAGTAGTTGAACAAGCCCCGTGCGAGGTGCTTGAATTTTTATACCTTTCCATTCGATAGGTTCATATGTTCTTTTGTGTTTTGAAGTTAAATAAGTTTGGAGATCTTCATTCTTTGGAAGGCACTGAGCTGCCTTAGAATTTGTTAAATCTGGTTGGTCATAAGATTCTAGTGCCCAAGAAGATGTAAGTTGTAGAAAAATAAGACAGATAAATCTAAGCTTTTTCATGAAAACCCTTGTTTTTATAATGTGTGTAGCTTTTATTAAGCATATTCCATGCCAGTTTTACTGACATAAATGTATCCTTTGCGTCAGTGTAATCAATTTAAATTTAGAGAATCTCCAAGTATAAGTGTCAATAGTTTGTACAGCTCTATAAGTTTTCCATGAAGAGGATAATTTTGAGCTAAAGATCGATATATTAAACATAATTAGGAGATTTTTATGCATATTCTTAGAGACATCAAATATTGTCTTTTTGCTATCTTTAACTGGATTGGACACAATATTCACAATATGTACGGTATTGTTAATGTCTTCGACATTATGTGGTTAAGACCTTTACCTGGAGGACTTTTAAAAGAGGATCATCCATTTGCCACAGGAATTAATCCTGAGGACGGTGAAGTCATTTGGTACAAGAATATCGCTTATCAATCGAAGAGAAAGAGAGAGTTTAAGCATTCTGATGAAGAGATTGTTGCTAAGATTATGACCTATCTCGCACGAATGGTTGAAACATCGAGTTCAAGTCATTTCTACCCAAGAGGGAGAAAGAACAGAATGCCACCAGCTGTAAACTATATACATGGAACAGTTCATTATAATGGTGTATCGCTAATCTTTGATGACTTTCAAGATGCTTTGGAGCATTTTACTGACCCCGTTTTTTATAAAGATTTTTTTAAAATGATAATGAAAGAAAAGCGTGAACCGACGATTATCTTCCGTGATAAGGATTATGACCCAGAAGAATTTGCAATCTTTTCATGTTTCATGAAGACCAGGTTTCCATTCTTTGGAAATCCAAATGGAAACAAGAAAAGACTTCACTGGGGAACACCATCTCCATGGCCTGCATTTAACCTTATCGCTGGATGGTGGATTGAGCCAACAAAGAAACTGAGAGATGTGAAAAATCATTCTTTAGTTCTTAGAGCTCCATTTGTTCAAGGTGTTTATCTCCAAAGAAGTGACTATGGAAAACTGGGGCGTAGTTCTTATATGTTTCCAGAAAAGTTATGGTCACGCTTCACATATTTTAGAATTAAGCTGCGTGGTGATCGTGGTGGTATGTATTTCACAGATAAGAGAAAAATCGATAAAGGTTTTCTCTATGACCCGTCAAATCTCATTACTTTGAAAGAAAGAATTTATGAAAAAATCATGGGAGAGATTTAGAGAATGAGGCATCCTGAACTTCTCGATATTAACAAAAATGCAGTTCAGTACGGAAGGTGGCTTCTTCCAAAGGACTTTAAGCTTCATAAAGAAGTTTTAATCGCTTTTTCTGAAAAAAACGGACACATGTATTTAATTGCAGGGCAGTATGAAATGCATGGTCATTTCATTTACATGCGAACATTTAAAAAGCTTTTTACTCCACGTTCACCTCAGCCGATTGTCTATATAAGGTTTAAAAATCTTAGTAATAAAAGTATCGAAAAAATTGAGCGCTATATTGAAAGTAATGAAGGTGTAAGACATTCAAGCTGTATTAATTATGTTTTGATTACATTGTTCACATCCCTTGGGATAGTTATTAATCATGATAAGCGTAGTCTGATTTTAAAGCTTAGAGACTGTCTTGATGGTTGTCTATTTGGAGATGTGAAGATTCATAGTCAAAGTACAGAAGTTGAAGTGTTTAAAACTAAAGACTGGTCAATGTATGAGATCTATACTCATTTTGATAAAATAGAAAAAAGATTTTTAAATCTTTTGATGCTGAGTCGAGTTTTGGAGAAAATGAGTATTGGCATTTGGAGAAAAGATATTAGAAATTTCTATAAGCTGTATTTTACAAATTCTATTCAGTATATTCAAACAATTCTTCATAGGTATATTTAGTGATTCATGAAGTTGCGATAATAGGAGCTGGCCCAAGTGGAATCAGCTTGGCCCAAGCACTTAAAGAAAAGTGTATTTCAAGTATTATTCTTGAAATGGGGGAGTGCGGTAATTCATGGGCCAATATGCCAGATCATCTTGGGACAATTACCTTTTGGAAGTCTAATTGTCTGCGTCCAAAAGACTTGACCATGAATAAACAAAATAAAATTTCGAAAGCAAGTGAGATTGTTCAATATTTACAATACATGGCAAAAGGATTAGATATTCGTTTCTCCACGAAAGTGGAGTCGATCACTAAGAGAGAAAGTCACTATATTGTGATGACTAGTTCTGGTGAGATTGAAGCAAAGAGAGTCGTTCTTGCTACAGGATACTTTTACAATCCCTTTATTCCAGATTTTAAAAAAGAAAATGTTTCGCTTAAAGAAATTCACTTTGCTGAATATAAGAATAGAGCGAGTGTTGGTGAGGCTAAAAACATACTTGTCGTTGGAAAAGGTTTATCGGCCGGTCAAATTATTGAGGAACTTTGTCCTCATGAAGATCTTGATATTTCGATATCAACCCGTGGTGATATAAAATTTGGAGCGAATGATTTTCTTTCAAAGATGACTCTGTTTCTACTTCCTCTTTTTGATCTTCTTTATGGTCTAGTCAGTAATAAAAAGATGATTGTTCCAATGGGATATGGGGCAAAGAAATATGTTAAGAATCGATTTCCTAATATCGCAAAAATATCTGAGAAGAGAGTCTTCTTTAGCAATGGTGATTCGAGGGATTTTGATCTCATTATTTACTGTACTGGCTTTAGATCAGTTGCCAGTAAAATTCTTGGTGAGGACAAGATTATAAATTTTGAGTCTCAAAAAAATGAAGGAGTTTTTTATTTAGGCCTTGAAGGACTAAGAAACTTTAAAAGTCGATTTTTAAGGGGAATAAGAGAGGATGCGATTGCCTTAGCATCAATCATCGAGAAAAAAGTAAAAGGAGAAGTACGATGAGACATGTACTCCAGTACTTACTTGATAGACCTCTTGTAACTAAGTTTGTCTTTATCTTTATCTTTTGTGCCTCTCTTTTAGGTGTTTTGAAGGTTCAGCGTACAAGTTATCCTCAAGTTGATCTTCATAAAGTATCAATTCAAACATTTTATCCAGGTGCTTCTCCACAAGATGTTGAAAATAATGTGACCTCCCTTATTGAAAGAGAGTTGAAAAGAGTATCTGGAATTAAGTATCATTCGTCTCGATCTCTTGAGGGACAATCTTCCATTATGATTATCTTAGACCAAGATTATTCTCGACTTGATACTGTAAAAGATAATATTCAAAGAGCTGTTGACAACGTAACAAATCTTCCTTCTCGAGTGAAGGGAAGGCCAATTATAACAGAAATAAAGGTTGAAAACTTCCCGATTTATGATGTTGCTATTATCTGGGAAGGACAAAGTGAAGCAAAAACACTTGAGCTTGCCAAGCGTCTTGAAAGAAAACTTCTTCAGTTAAAGGATATCGTGGCCGTAGATATCAGTGGAGAGAGAGACAGAGAGTTAATTGTTCAGCTTGACCTCGAAAAAATTAATCAGCTTAATCTTTCTTTTAGTGAAATTATCCATGTGCTAAAAAGCAATAATATTCGTTCTTTTGGAACAAAGGTTGAATCATTTATTGATGAGAGACAAATTTTAACAATTTCTCGTTTTGATTCTCCTGAAAAGCTTGGCGAGTTAATTGTGAGATCTAACGATTCAGGCAAGAGTGTTCAATTAAAGGATATTGCTAGTATTGCGGATGGATTTAGTCAAAAGAATATTATTACGAGATATAATGGAAAAGAAGGAGTCGGGCTTTGGCTATATAAGAGTAAAAGTGGCGATATTCTAAATACAGTCGAGAAAATAAAAAAGACTGTTTCTGAGTTCCAAAATGGACTTGCAAATGACAAAGTAAAATTTGTAACAACACATGATCTTTCACTTGAGACGAAATCTCGCTTAAATATGGTTTATGGCAACATCTTCTTAGGTCTTATTCTTGTGCTCGTTGTTCTCTTTATTTTCTTTAATGCGAAAATGGCATTCTGGGTAGCAATGGGAATTCCGTTTAGTTTAGCATTTCTATGGATATTAATGCCTATACTGGGTATTACGCTTAACTCTATATCTTTGTGTGGAATTATTATTGTTCTTGGTATGATTGTGGATGATGCAATTATTGTTTCAGAATCTATTTATGAACGAGAAATTATTAATGATGAAAGTCTAATTCAAGCTGTCTTGCAAGTCTCTCGACCGATTTTTAGTACTATTTTTACTACAATTATTGCTTTTTTACCAATTTACTTCATGCCTGGTATGATTGGACAGTTTGTAAAAGAAATTCCCTCTGTTGTAATTATCACATTAGTAGGTAGCTTTATTGAGTCGTTGCTATTTTTACCTGTACATTTACGTCATGTAGGAAAGACCGAATCACAAAGCTCTTTAGGGAAAAAGATTCTTTTAAAATTTCAAAATATCTATTCTAGGTCATTAGGTATATTCCTTGAAAATTATAAGATGTCTGCTCTGGCGGTATTAGCATTTATTTTGAGCGGGACGTTTTTAAGTATAAAAACTTTTAAAGTGGTAATGTTCCCAGAGAATCAATCTCAGCGGATATATTTATATGGCGATGTTAAAAGAGGTAAAACCTTAAACTACACTAACTCTGTGGTTGCTGAGGTTGAAAAGATACTATCTCCTTATGTGGGAAAAGAGGTTACATCTTACCGTTCAAGAGTTGGAAGGAATTTCGAAGGCCAATATCACTGTGAACAGTGCTTTTATGTGAAAGTTGAGTTAACTCACTTTACTCAAAGGGATAAGACTGCTCTTGATATTGATAGTGAGATAAGAGAAAAGCTTAAAGTTGTAAGTGACTTGAAAAGTTTTGGAATAAAGATTGATTCCGGTGCACCACCAGAGAAGAATGACTTCGAGATTAGTTTTCTCTCCAAAGATATGCAAAAGCGTCTGTCTGCACTTGAAGAAGTGAAAACCCTTCTTAAAAGTAAGAATGTTGTCGTTACAGATGATGTTGAGTTTCTAGAAAACTCTTTTGTTCTTGAACCTGATTATGCGGAATTGTCTCGCTTGAAAGTTAATCTCGTTGATGTAACCAATGCCTTAATTGTTGTATATGGTGGGGAAGTTGTTGGTTTTTTTAACCAAGGTTTGGAGAGAACATATTATCGAGTGATGGCGAAAAAGGATGCGAATGCGCTGGAAAATCCACTCCTTGGGATCAAGGTTTTGAATGCGAATGGAAGAAATATTGATATCTCAAAAGTCGTGAAGATGAGAAGTCAGCGGGCCTTAAATAGTGTTTATCACTATAATGGTGATGTTGCGAATACTCTCTTTGTTGCAAAGACTGTTAAAGATGTGGACGTTGATTATTTAAGAACGATTACAAAAGAAATGGTTAAAGATGGTAAAGATATTGATGTTATTATTTCAGGAAAAAAGATAGACTCTTTGAATGCAAATTATGAAGTAGTGCTAATTTTCTTGCTTGCTCTACTACTTATTTACTTCTTCCTTGTTATTCAGTTTTCGTCTTTGTGGGTGCCATTTATTATTTCATCATCAATTCCTGTGGGAATGATTGGAGTCGTTTTTACTTTTTATTTACATGGAATGCCCATTTCGATGATGGCGCTATTGGGTCTTGTAGGGTTTTCAGGAGTTGTTATCAACGATGCTCTTTTAATGATTGAAGTAATTAGTGTGTTAAAAAATAAAGAAGGTTGTCTAGTTGTTGACGATCTCATTATTGAGGCAAGGAAACGTTTTACTCCCATTTTTTTGACAACTGTTACAACAATTGCAGGCCTCGCCCCAAGTGTTTATGGTTTTCTTGGGGGGACAGATGCTTTTGTTTCTCCAATGGTTCTCGCGATGGGAAGTGGTTTGTTATTTGGTACGATCTCTGATCTATATCTGATCCCACTTATTTATCGCTTTATTTTTGCTAAAAGATTTGGAATTTCGTAATGAGAGCAAAGGTTCTAGGTTATATTCAAAATGTAATCTTCTTCGCAGGTTTTGTCTTTATTTGCCATTTCTTGATTATAAATAGTCGTAAGATTCCTAGCTTTGGTTTTCTAGTATACTTTGGTCTTATTTTTAATTATTTTCTTTTTTATTTATTTCTCTCTTTCGGGCAGAGGTCTGTTTTTAAAAATGGTATAGGTGTTTTAAAGTTATTGGATGTTAATATCCTGTCTAATTTCTTAAATCTTATTCTTCCGCTTAAAGCAGGGATTATTTATAAAGCTTCTGTTATCAAGAATAATCATGGTATCTCATATCGTGAATTTAGTATAAAGATGTTGTCTCTTTCTCTTATTAGTTTGCTTATTGTCTTTTTGGCCTTGGCCATCCTTTTATGCTTTTGGCAAAGCGGTGCAGTTCACAGTGTTTATATTGATCGTTATTTCTACTTTGTAATCACAGCAATCGTCTCAATCCTTTCAATCGTTATTGTGGTCATTTCGAAAAAGATTCAAAGTCTTGATCGAGTATCTCTGATTAAAATCATGACTTTTTATTTCTTTAGTTCAGTGACATATATAATAAAATTTCTTATTTATATCTATGCTTTTGGCCTTAATTCTTCGCTTTATGAAGTTAGTGTCATGACCTACTTGATTTTGGCAGCAGGTTTTATTTCGGTGCTTCCCGGTAATATCGGTTTGAGAGAATTGAGTTTAATAGGCGTGCTTTCAATGTTTCAAGTTGATGGAGACAGAGCTGTTCTTATTGCTTTTCTTGATCGCTTGATACAGATTTTATTCCTTGGTGGCTACAGCCTTGTATCTTTAGCGATAAAAAAGTATAAGCAAGAATCAGTGACAGGATTTGAATGGAATTACTAAATAAAATTAAATCGATGCTAAGTAAAGAAACAAAACCAATTCTTCCCTATGATCAAATTGGAGGGGAAGAGGTCCTACAAAAACTAGTTGATCGCTTCTACTTCCATATGGATACTAATCTCCAGGCAAAGGAGTGTCGTGATCTTCATGCCAAAAGTCTAGAAAGTGCCAACAAAAAACTATTTATGTTTCTCTCTGGTTGGCTTGGTGGGCCTTCTCTGTATATTGAGGCCTACGGTCATCCGATGATGAGACGTCGCCATTTCCCATTTAAAATTGGTCCTAAGGAAAGAGATCAGTGGTTATTATGTATGAGGCTAAGTCTTTCTGAGTTAAATCTTGAGGCCAAGCTTGATAGTCAACTCTGGGAGGGGTTTAGAAAGTTCGCTGAGCATATGAGAAATCACGAGGATTAATTCTTTAATTTCGAATCCACAAAGACTTTCTAACTCAATTTGTTTAAGTATTTCAATTGCTCTTTGTAGATGCCCGATACTCGCCGGTATACTCTGTAGTTTAAATTTTACCCCTGCTGCACCAATTTTTATAAGTGCCTGACAAAGCTTTGCCATATCTCCTTGGCGACCATTTGCATTCCAAATAGCTTCAAGATATGCATGGGCCTCCCAGAAATATTCTTCATTTAGAAGATCTATGCTGAAGAGGTAGTATTCATGAACTTTATAATTAGTTTCTGTTAACGGTTTTGACTCTGGTTCTCCTGAAAATTCCATATGGCCACCTTCTTTCAACGGGTGAGGAAAGCGACCAGGAATAAAGCGATAGCTTGGAAAGGGAATAGTTGAGTAACGCACTAGACTCTTGTGGACCAATCAAAATCAAAATTTAAGATACCTTCATCAATATGAAGTTTTGGAACAATTTTGTACCACTGCTTACTTTCAGGATCCCATTGGAATCTTGCTCGAGCAACTTTATTTTTGATTCTGTTGAATTCATCTACTTGATTTTTATCTTTCCAATTAGGTGCTTTAAGACTTGCAACAATCTTAATCTTTGGTCCCGAAGCAATTGTTGCCATACGAGCATAATCGTAGTGAGAAGCTATCTTTAGCATTGATAGAACATCAGTTACTGCACGATGAGGGAAAGGATTGATAAAACCGTGGGCATGCTCAAGTGCGGCCATGCTCTTATGAGTAATTTTTCTTGGGTATTCGATGTCATTTTGAGTGTCGATCCAAGTCTTTGTTGGAATTTCTAGACCATATCTTTTAAACATTGCTGTTAGCATTGGACGATCATACTTCTCACCATTATGGGCCATGAGGTAATCAGCTTTCTTAATAAGAAGAGCTAATCTTTCAAGTGCCATTTTGATTTCATCTGATTTCAGCCCATGATCTTTTAGGAGTTTGTCATCAATTCCTGTAAGCTCAATAACTTCTTCAGTCATTGGTATACGGTCGCGTTCGTCAATAAGTTCACTGAAGATTCTAATTGGTGAGTTGATTCTTGTATCCCAAAGAACAGCTCCGATCTCAGTAACGCGATCAACTTGTAAATTGACACCGGCCTCAACTAGATTTTCATTCATTCCTTCAAGGTCGATTCCTAAAATTAGCATATTATTTCCTTCGTTTCTTTTCCCTTACTCTAGCAAATTTAGAATCTTATTGTAAACATGATGCTTTGCGTATCACGCACGGCGCACGAGTATTTTTTGGACATTAGGTGCTATTTTGACAATAATTTAACCTATTAGTGACATTAATTGATTTTTTTAGTTTTAGGATCTTAGAGTGAGGCCATACCTTCTACTTATATTCACTGCAGTTATCTTAGCTTTCTACTCGGGAAAGTATATTTTAAAGTTCCAAGGACCTGGTTCAGCATCGAGTTCAGACTTGGTTGAAATTACTAAAACTAAGCTTGAGTTTCAAAAAAGTGTAACTCCTTATGCGATCGTTAACTTCTCATCACTTTATTATAATGATGACCAACTTGATCTCTTAAATCCTGCATTGGTAATTGATAATCAGAACGAGGATGTTCTGACTTCCACTAAGAATTGTTCGACAGTAAAACAACTTAGAACATATATGGAAGTTTCAAAAGAAAATGTATGGGAACAATTTCGCTGTCAAAATATTAAGGATCTTCCATTTTGGTTTTTTAAACGTGCTCCGTTTATGCATCCAAGCGGGAGTAGTTATGCTTATCTATATTTTCGTCATAAACGGCTTAGTGGAAATAATATTAAATGGGATGAACTTAAAGAGCTTTTAAGTTTTTTCCATCTTAAGGAACTCGCGACTGTTCAAAGAGAAGTAGGTCCTCTTGGTGGAATTTATGGAATTCTTGCTGGGCTTGATGAGCAATCAATTTATAACCTAATCAATAGGGAAGGTACGATCCTAACGAAGGAGTTCTTACTTGCGAGAATTAACTACCCTCGAGCTCTAAATATTCTCGAATATCGTTTCTATCTTAGAGATGATTTGAACAACTTTTTAGAAACGACACCTTTTCAAGCTTCTAAGGCCTACCATGGTAAGACATGCTTGTATGTCGATGGACCGATTTGCTGGCGATATAATGTAAAACACCTTTTCCAAATGATAAGTTTCTCTACTGTCTTTTCATTTGTAGGAATTGTTGTAATTTTATTTTTAATTCTGTGGCTTCTTTTTTCTAAGATACGACAGGATAAGAATGAAGAGAATAGAAGAAAAATGGCCCTGCAGGTTCTTACCCATGAGTTTAGAACACCTGTCGCAAGTCTCATTCTTATTTTTGAAAAGCTTAATCGCAAGATGAATGAGTATAATGAAGAAACACAGGAAGATCTCCTGAGGCTTTCAGCAGAAATATATCGTCTTCAAAGACTTACAGAGAAGAGTAAGCATTACCTTCAGGGGCAGGGGGTTGATGGTCTTGTAAACTTTAATTTCGAAGTTTGTGACTATGTTGAAGATGTTATTTACGACGTTATTGCACCGATTGAAATGAATTATGACAAGAGAGTAAATACATCTTTTAAGAAAGTTCCTAAAGAGGCTTGTCTTGATTTATACTGGTTTCAAATTATTATAAAAAATCTTGTCGAAAACGCCTTTGCTCATGGGCAAGGTGAAGTATCTCTTTCTGTCGATACAATCAAAGATACAATCCAAATTGTTGTATCTGATGAAGGCGAGTCAAGTAGAACTTTAGATGAATTAACGAAAGAATTTATTAAAGGAAATAAGAGCCAGGGAAGTGGGCTCGGCTTAAGTATTGTAAGTAAAGTTATTAAAGAATGGGGCGGTACTTTGAAGCTCATTCAAAAACCTACGACATTTACTTTGGTATTACCGCTAAAAAAGAAGTGAGGGGACGATGGAGAAAATTCTACTAGTTGAAGATGATCAAGGTTTAGGAAAAAGTATTCAAGAGTTTTTGAAGATGGAAGGCTTCGATGTTACTTGGGTAACTTCTCTCGCTGAAGCATTTGCTACAGATGTAAAAAATTATAATCTTGTTGTTCAGGATTGGATGCTTCCAGATGGGCAGGGAATTGATTATTTAAAAAAGCTTAGAAATGACGCTGTTCAGATTCCAGTGATTATGTTGACCGCAAAAACTGATCTTATTGATAAAGTTATAGGCCTTGAAAGCGGTGCTAACGATTATATTACAAAACCATTCGAACCAAGAGAGCTTCTTGCTCGTGTTCGTGTTCAAATGCGCCAAAAAGCAACAGAATTATCTCATAAGAGCGTCGTCAAAGGTATTGTTGAGCTTGGTAACTTAAAGCTAGACCTTGATACAAGAGAAGTGTTTTGGAGTGGAGCTGCGGTGGAGCTTACGAAAATGGAATTCGATTTTTTAAAGTTACTTGTCGATAATCCAAATCGAGCACTATCTCGTGATGAAATTCTCAATAAGGTTTGGGGATATGAAAGTTATCCATCAACGAGAACAGTTGATACTCATGTTCTACAGCTGCGTCAGAAGCTTGATGATGCTTTAATTGAAACTGTTCGTGGAATTGGTTATAAACTTAAGGTTTAATTGACAAAGATTTGACAGAGAGTTCACACCTCTAAGTATTTAGTATGCCATACTAATCTTCGATGAGTTAGGTAATAGAAACCTTCTTTGGAGATTAGTATGAGTTTAAAATTGATTAAGTTAAGTCCACTTATTGCCCTGATGGCATTCACATCATGTACATCAGATACAAATTTCAAAAGTAATCTAGAAAAAACACTTTCTGAAAACCCTGAGATAATTACTGATCTAATCAAAAAAAATCCAGAGAAGTTTCTAAGCGCATTCCAAGATATGGCCAAGGATGCACGTCGAAATGCTGAAAAAAATAGAGCTGAACAGGAAACTCAAGAAATTGAAACTTATCTTAAAAAACCAATGAAGTTTGAAGTCAGAAAAGATGAGTTGATTCGTGGAACAAAAGACGCTCCGATAACTATCGTAGAGTATTCAGATTTTCAATGTCCTTTCTGCGCAAAAGGTGCAGAAATAGTTGATGAAATTTTGAAAAAATACGACGGAAAGGTCGCGTTTATTTATAAGCATCTTCCAATTGATTCTATCCATCCTACTGCAAGACTTGCTTCTAAATACTATGAAGCAGTAAGAATTTTAGATGGGCAAAAAGCATTTAAGTTTCATGATATTTTATTACAAAATCAACAGAAGATTAGATTAGGTGAAAAGTATCTTGAGTCTGTTGTTAAAGAGTTAGGATTAAATCTTTCGAAAGTTAAGAAACTTGTAAAAAGTGAAGAAGTTTCAAAAAGAATTGAAGCCGATGAAAAAGAAGCCGCAACGCTTGGATTTAGCGGAACTCCAGGATTTCTAGTCAATGGAATTCCTGTTAGAGGAGCTTATCCTGTTGAGCACTTCGATAAAATAATATCAAAAATTTTAAAATTATAGGTTCTGAAGGATATTGATATCCTTCAGGTTTATGTTGTCTCTTCCTGGGCCAGACGCAAGTCTGGCCCTCCCTTTTTCATTTTGTATAAGGTAGGTAAGCCGCCCCGATAACGCCAGCAAAGTTCTTTGTTCCTGCGATATCAATTGAGCATTTGTAAGACGGGTTAAACTCTTTAATAAGTCTCGCATATTCAGCTTTCAGATTCTTTAGAAATAAATCTTTGATTTTGATTAAACCACCTGAAATATATATTCCTTCGAGATTAAAGCCGATTGATAAATTGAAGCAAAGCATTGCAAGAGCAGCCGACATATCATCAAAAAGGTCTTCGTGTTTATTTCCATTTTGCTTATGTGCAAGGACGAGTTCTTCCACAGAGTTATAGTTAAATCCTTGTGCCATTGATCTTTTAATTAGTCCGGTTCCTGAAGCTATTCCCTCGACAGTCATAAGTGAGTAATTGTCTTTTGTGTCTCTTAGGCGCTTTATATCTACTAGCATATGTCCGAATTCTGATCCCATTCCATTGGTTTGGCAGGGACGATCATTTAGGATTATCCCTGTTCCGATTCCTGTTCCAACAGTAATCACAGCATAGCTTTTCTTATCCTTTGCTAAGCCGTGCCAACCTTCTGCATATGCTGATGCGATAGCATCATTTTGAAACACAATTGGTGTTTTAAATCCGGCCTCGGCAAGAGAATCTTTTAAGAGCTCCCTAATTGCTACTGTTTTCCACCCTTTGAAATTTACTGGATTTATAAGGGAGCCAGTTTCAACATTTAGTGGACCAGCACTTGCAAGACCTATCCCTTTAAAGTTTTTCCCATTGCACTCTTTGGGGAATCTTTTTTTGATATCAATAGCAATATCAGTCATAAGAGCGATAAGTCTTTTTTGAGAAACCTTTGGGCTTTTATCTTGCTTGATATCTGTTGGTACTTTTATATATTCGATTATTGTGCCATTACCATCAATTAGTCCTGCCGCTAGTTTTGTTCCACCTAGGTCAATTCCGATAGTATATGATTTCTTTGAACTACTCATTATTCTGCTCTCTCTAAAACAACTGCTGTCTTACTTTTAATTTTAAGTGCTACTTTTTTACTGTCATCAATAACGTATTTTGTTGCACAAGATACATCTAGAATGTTGCAATAACTTCCGGCCGGAAGGGAAGTTTGAAACTGCATCTGAAGATCTTTGGCAGAATTGTTGAGTACAACAAAACCTTTTGTTCCTCTTCCGAATGCAAGAATGTCTTTTCCATTTGTCCACCAGTTACTAACATAGAAAGAGTCAGATGTTCTATTTCTAAATCCAACCAGTGGATTGATATAACTTCTTTTATGCTCACAAATAAAAGGTGCCTGACATTCACGTTTTTCATTAAATACAGTTCTTGTCTGTCTTAATTCATCTAAAGGAGGTCCCTCGTCAAAAGTGTTGAATTTGTAACCAGTGTAAAGTTTTGGATAACCATACGGATAAGTCAGCATAAAAATTTGTGCTATATCAAACTCTTTCTGCTCATAATTCGCACTAAGTAGCTCATTGCGATCTTTATGCCTTTGTAGGTCGTGATTATCTACCATGACAACTGCATCCATAGATGAAGGAAGAGAGTTTATCTTATTTTGTAATGAACCAAGGTCAAAGTTTTTAAAAGCATTTCCGATTATATATGGATATGAGTAGGCGAGAACATCCCCATTTTTAATGTAATCTGAAACTTTGAATGGATCATTTCCAGTGTTTACAACTTCCTGGTAAATATAAACTTTTTTCTTGAGCTTTCTAACAATCATCCCAATCTCTTCGGCCTTGATGTGTTTGGCCGCATCGATTCTAAAACCTTTTACACCGAGCGAGATTAATTTATTGAGATAGCTAGCAAGTTTATCTTGAACTGTAGGAGAGCCTGTATTGAGGTCTGCTAAGTTTAATAGCTCACAATTTTGTAGCTCATAGAGGTCGTTGAAGTTTAAGATGTCATCATTGTCATTTTTACCACAGTGATGGAAATCTTTGTATTCATAGATACCTTCATAGTTGTAATGATCAAACTTAGTGCCATTATAACCAGTGCCTGACAGCATCCCTGTCATGTGATTTAGAATAACATCAGCATAAATATCAACCCCATGCTCCTGGCAGGTCTTTATCATTTCTACAAATTCAGCTTCTGTTCCAGATCGTGATGTTAAGTCATAGCTTACAACTTGGTATCGTTCCCACCATGGATTCTTTGGCCAGTTGAGGTGTTCATGTGGTGGTGAAATTTGAACTGCTGAAAACCCATTTGGGCCAAGGTTCTCTCGGCATTCGGTTTCTATATCTGACCACTTCCATTCAAATAATTGAACCATTACAGTGCGTGGAACTGTTTTGATTGCAAAAACATTAACTGTGAGAAGTAGGAGGGTAAGAAACTTAGTCATTTACTATCCTTTGTCCTGACTTATCAAAGAAAATGATATTTTTAAAATTTAATGTGAATTTTATTTTTTGACCAATTTTATAATTTGCAGTTCCTGTGATTAATCTAATTTGTACATCTTGATAATCAATATACAGTAGCAGAGTCGAACCTAAGTTTTCAATAAAGCGGATCGTTGCTTCTGATCCATTATCATCAATACTAATATCTTCTGGTCTTATTCCTATCGTTGAAATTTTGTCCGTGTAAGCTCCCATAGGAAAGCTAAACTTCGTGTTTTTCGCATTAAAAATATTATCACTAAAGTGGCCTTCGATTAGATTGATTTCTGGACTTCCAATAAAGCGCGCAACAAACTCACTTTTTGGAGAGCGGTAAATTTCACTAGGTGTATCAATTTGAATGATATTACCTTTGTTCAATATTGCAATTCTATCACCCATTGTCATTGCTTCAGTTTGATCGTGTGTTACATAGACAATGGTACTTTTGTATATTTCATGAATCTTTTTGATTTCGATTCTCATTTGTTGTCTTAAATGAGCATCAAGGTTTGAAAGTGGTTCATCAAATAGAATAATCGGTGATCTCTTTGCGAGAGCACGGCCAAGCGAGACTCTTTGTCTTTGACCACCAGAGAGTTCTTTTGGCTTACGATCCAGTAACTCATTTATTTGTAGAAGACTTGCAATTTCTTTAATTCTCTCATCGATTTCTGATTTTGGTTTTGATTTGATTTTTAAAGAGAAGGCCATGTTTTCATAAACTGTCATATGGGGATAAAGGGCATAGTTTTGGAAAACCATAGCAATATCTCTGTCTGCGACAGGAGTCTTCGTTACATTTTTTTCATCAATGATGATATCACCAGAAGTCGGCATATCAAGACCCGCTATTGATCTTAGTAATGTTGATTTTCCACAGCCAGATGGTCCAACCAGAACAAGAAATTCACCAGCGTTAATATTTAATGAAATACCATTTAAAACGTTGTGCTTGTCATAAGATTTAACAATATTTTTTAATTCTAAATTTTTCATTTTTAACCTTTTACGCTTCCGACAGTAAGTCCGGATACTAAGAATTTGGAAATAATAATAAATAAAACCACAACTGGAATACTAACGATTAATGCTCCTGCAGCATATAAACCCCATTGTGTTGAAAGAGATGATTGAAATGATTTGAGGCCCAATGGTAATGTGTAAAGCGCCGGGTCTTGTAACGTGATGGCAGCAACAAGATATTCACTCCAACTACTCATAAAACTAAATAGGCCAGTGATAACTAGGGCCGGTAGCGACATTGGAAGAATGATTTTGTAGAATGTTTGAAAGTTGGAACAGCCATCAACCTTCGCGGCCTCTTCAAGTTCTTTCGGGATTGTGTCGAAGTAGCCCTTCATCTGCCAAATACAGAAAGGGAGGGCCGTTGAAGAATAGATGATCACAAGTCCTAGGAAGTTATTAATAAGATGAAGCTTTGAAAGAATAATAAAAAATGGCAGCATCAGCATTGTTGCTGGAAACATTTGTGTTGTTAAGATAGAGAAAAGTAAAAATTGTTTCCCTTTAAATTTATGTCTTGATAGTGAGTAACCGGAAGTCGCCGCTAAAGTTACTCCAAGCAGTGTTACAACAAAGCTAACTAGTAGTGAGTTGTACAGCCACGTCAAAAACGCTGTCTCTGTGAAAAGCTTCACATAATTGTCGAAGTTTGATGTCGAAGAAATGATTTTTAATGTTTTTGCGCCAAAAGCATTATCCCCACGTAGCGAAACGGAAAGTACGTATAGTACTGGAACAATTGAGAATAAACATCCGAGTAGAATAACAATATATGATGTAATTTTTTTAACCATTATAATTCTGCCTTTGCTGATTTTTTGTTGATGTAGTTAGCGCCCAGACTTGCAAGTACGAGGATAACAAAAATAATCACAGATAATGCTGCCGAGTAGCCATAGCGATAAAGGTTAAATGCTGCCTTGTAAACATAACTTACTAGAATATGTGTCTGGTCAGCTGGTTCCCCTGAGTTACTGACAAGCCAGATAACGTTTAATGTATTAAATGTCCAAATACAGCCAAGAAGTGCTGCAGGCTTAATTACTGGTGTAATCATTGGCCATGTAATATGGAAGAACTTTTGTAATGGGTTAGCACCATCAAGCTCTGCTGACTCATAAATACTTTTTGGAATAGATTGAAGCCCACCTAGTGCGACGATCATCATAAATGGAAAACCTAGCCACACATTTGTGAGTAAGCATGCCGCAAAAGTTGTCATCGGTTGAGATAACCATTGAATAGGAGAGAGTTGGAGATATTCTTGTAGAAATAAGTTAATTGGTCCGTACTCTTGATTAAACATTCCTCTCCAAGTAAGAGCTGTAATGTATTGAGGAATGGCCCAAGGAATAATTAAAATTGTCCTCCAGATATTTTTCTTTGGCATCACTTGCTCAATAATGACGGCAAGAATTACACCGATAGAAACGTGAAAGAACACATTCGTTAAAGTCCAGATGATAGTCTTTAGAAGTATTTCATAGAACTTTGGGTCTGTTAAAACTTCAATGTAGTGATGTATACCTATTAAGCTCCAACTTTCAAAAGTATGAAGGCTGAAGTTAGAGAAAGAGAGTAGAATATTATACACAAATGGAAAAAGAACTACAGATAAAATCCCAAGGTATGCAGGAAGAATCATGACATAAGGAAAGTGATTTCTTTCCATAATGTCAGTTACTATTTTCTTTAGACTTTTCGCGAAATAGAAAAGAATGATAATAATAACAACAGCAAAAAGCGCATAGATAACGTTAAGTGAAGCATCAGGTTTTAAGATCTCATTCATTTGAGAGATTTGTTTTTCTGCTTTTTCTTGGGCAAGTGAAGCAGCCTCTTCAGGCGCCATATTTCCTGCTAATACAGATTGATAAAGTCCTCTTAGAGAGTCCCAGATAGCACGGACTTCAGGCACAATCGGCATTGGTTGTCCTGTTTTCATAATCTTTGAAGCTTCGTTTAAAATAGGATTCCCTGTAACCAGTTCTGTTTCTCTAATTTTATAGCGAGATGGAAATGTCGAAATTTCCTTTGTAAAATACATCTGAATTTCTTCACTTGTGAGGTAGCGAAGAAGTTTGATGGAAGCGTCTTTCTTAGCCTGTGAGTGAATATTCTTATTGAGAGAATATCCTGTTGTCCCAACAAGAGGAGCTGGATGTTTACCAGATTTTTCAATTAATGGAAAGCTTGCAACTCCAAAGTCTACACCTGCAGCCTTGTAGTCTCCCCATGACCAGTCTCCGTTGATGATCATGGCCGCACGACCTTCTTTAAATAGGGCATTGGCCGCTTCGTAGTCACACTCAAGTGGCACAATTTTGTAGACTTCTTTAAAGTCGTGCATCAGTTTAAAAGCATCAATCATTGATGTTGTTGCAAGATTTGGAATATTGTCATCTTTGATGAAGTGCTCTCCAAAACCAGTCACCCATGGGACAAAGAAGAATGGCTCAGTATAGTTAAAGGCCAGGCCATATCTGGCACTAGAATCCTTACCATTAGCAGGAGAGGTATTTTCTTTAGCGACTTGAATGAACTCCTCAAGAGTTTTTGGAGGAGTTTTTATAAGGGCCTTGTTATAGATTAACATTAGGAAATTTCCAACTGAGTTTCCTAGCATATATAGTTCGTCATTGAACTTAACTCGCGCTAGCGGATCAAAGTCCTCAAGCTCATCTTGTTTGTAGACATCATCAAGGTTTTGGAGAAGACCCATGGTTACGAATGGCCCGACTTGATCACTTGGTCCAAAAATAATTTCTGGACCACTTCCTCCCATGGCCGCTGATTGAAATGCAGATCGGAGTTCTTCTGTTTCGCGGTAGATTGATACGACTTCAATATCCGGGTTTTCTCGTTCAAAGTCTTTTATTACCTCAGCTAAAACTGAACGATGAGAGTAGATCATCTGGTGCCATAGCTGAATTTGTGTTTTATTCGAAGCAATGGCACAAGTACTAATGATGATTGAAAGTATGAGTTTTAAAAATTTATTAGTTTGCAAAATGGCTATCCTTTCTAACTAAGACAACAATTGAGCGCGGTGGAACTGTAGTCTTTCCGTCTTCGATTGAAGTGTTGCTCAAAACTTCATCTACTCCTGGAGTAAGATACTTATGCAGTGTCCACTGAGGATTAATTATCTCATTGTGTAGAGTAGTTTCTTTGTTGCTTGCATTAAAAAGAATAATCATTTCTTCTTTTTTATTGTTGAGATACATCGAGATGAAGCCAGGGATTTCACCGTCTTTATTTGATAGAAAAGTTACTTCGTCCTGTGCTCGCTTTAGATCTTTTATATCGAAAAGAGAAGAGTGCTTTCTGATTTTTAAGTATGCTTTCACCATTTTCAAATTGTCTTGAATATTAACTTTTTCGACATAGGTCGCGGGGTCATTCAAGCGTGGAAGCCAAAAGCTCCAGTCATCGTAGTTTTTAAAGCTAACTGGAAGACCCTTTGCCCAGTTATTCCACTCAAGTGACCAATCAATTACATTGAACCAGTCTCCTGAATCGTAGCTGTCTGCATCTCCAGATTTTGATCTAAGTAGCTCACTTCCACCTTCGATAAATGGTACTCCTTGTGAGAATATTACGAGTCCAAGACTTAAGGCCGCTATTCTTTGTTTCGTCTGGGCCGTTGTTACAGATGGGTGTCTATTTGGTGTATGAAAAGGAACTTTTGCATTAATAGCATCAAATAAAGAATATCCGTCATGAGCTGAAACATAGTTTACAGTTTCAATCGTTGTTTTCGAGTATGCTGTTGGTGTTCCTCTAAAATGCAGATCTTTTGCCGGCATAATATATCCATTATGATCTTTAATTTTATAATCTCTTAAGTTTCCAGCAAGAGCGATCTTGATAACATCACCTAGATGGAGGAGTTTTCCTCTTTGTTGCCATAGATCTGGAGAAGTATTTCTGTTGGCGATCTCACTATTAAAGTCGTAGAAGAGTCCTGTCGCAAAACCTTGATCTGACTTCTCTGTTGGACTAGTTGTTCCCCCGCGGATTGCATCTCTAATTCTATCATTGAATTGACCTATGCCTGCACCGTATGAGTTTAGTTGAACAAAAGACTTTTGATAGTTAGTCGATACTAGTGAGCCGTAAGTCCATCCTTCTCCATAGAGATAAATATTTTTTCCGTCTACTCCATCGTTTTCTAATGTTAGTTTTTCAATCTCAGATTTAACCTTTTCCATATTCTCTCTTGTGTGGAAAGACATAAGATCAAAACGAAGACCGTCGACTTTATAATTTTTAATCCAGTAAATGGAAGTATCAATCATCAGCTTTTCCATCATTTTGTTCTCACTCGCAGTATCCGAACAGCATGATGAATTGTAGATATATCCATACTCATTTAAGCGATAGTAGTAGTTAGGCACAACTTTATTAAGTACAGAGAAACGATCATTCCCACCAGAGAATGTATGATTAAAAACAACATCGATAATAACTTTCAGGCCAATCTTTTTAAGGGATAGAACCATCTCTCGAAGTTCAAGCATTCTTGATGTGCCAGTTGGCGCAGTTGAATAACTTCCTTCTGGTACAAGGTAATGAAATGGATCGTAACCCCAGTTATAACTATCGTTAAAACGTGTTTCATTAATTTTTTCTTGTGGGTCTTTTGAAGCCCCAACAATTTCATCACTCACGTCTAGGTTTTGGATTTTTGACTTATCCTCTTCGACGCTTGCAAAATCATTTAGAGGAAGAAAGTGAATATGTGTAATTCCACTTTGAGCAAGTGCTGCTAGATGCTTCCTTGCTTCTGATGTCTCAAGCGTTAAGGCCTTAAATGTTCCTCTTAGTTCTTTTGGAACGCCCTTGTCATTAGCTGTAAGATCTCTAATGTGAGTTTCGTATATAACTATGTCTTTGTTAGGGTCTTGCTTTTTATCTGTCCAATTCGCCGGTATTGTTTCTTGGTCATTGATGTCTACTAGTTGAGACATTACAGAGTTTGTTGTCAGGTTGGTGCTGTATGGATCAGTTACTATATTCTTAACGATTGAGTCTTGAGCTGGGTCAAATACAGTAATTTCGTATAAGTAGAAATACTTATTATATTCAGTTGAAAGATTTGTTTTCCAAACTCCTCCATCTTCTTGAAGTTTAACTGATTCTATAAGTGAGTTAAGGTTATTTGCTTCTTTATATATCTTAACTGTTACATCGAGAGCTGTTGGGGCCCAGAGTTTTAGTTGGATGTTATTTCTTGAGTATTTGACACCAAGATCATTTCCAGCATAGAAAAAATACTTGTCGAGAAGTTTTGCAATTTGCACAGAGGTAATATCAACTTGCTGTCCTGCAAAGTTTAAGAGTTCGATTTTTAAGGGACCTTTAACCAATTCGAGTGCCTGGTCCTTTGTTAAATTTGGAGTATTGAAGCTAATTTTATTGTTGAAAGAAAGATTTGTTGTAATCGGATAACTTAGTTTTTTCAAAGGGTTTACAATTTTTGCACTCGTGATTTCGTGGATACTTGTTCCATTTTCAAGCGTAACTGTTATTGTATTCTCCTGCCAAATACCTCTTGATGTAATAATGAGATTAGCTTTGGCAAGCGTCGTTACTGCGTAAAGAAGTAGTGAAATAGTGACAAGTATCCTTTTCATTTTAATTCCCCGTTGTGCTTGAGTTTCTTGCTTCTTTTAAAATCGCAAGTGTCTTTTTCACTTTCTCTGAGTGTGTAATCTCATTTAGATCAAGTGCAAACTTTCTCCTCCAGTTTGGATATTCTTTCCATGTTCCTGGAATATTTTGTGGTTCTCTTTCTCCCCAGATATTTTCGAGGTTGATAACCATTTGTTCTGCTTGTGAGTTTGCAAGCTTCTTTGTTAGCTCAAATTGAAACTCTTTCGAATCAACTTCCCACCTTTTTAAGAAATTTATTCTTTCATCTTTTATTCGATGAGCATTACTTTCAGAAAGAATACCTAGTGAAGAAACGAGAGATAAGTCTGAGCCATCAAGGTAGCTTTCAAGCATTGGCATATCATGTGTATCAAAACATAGAAGTTGGTTCTGTTGAATTGATTTAAGAGCTGGGGCCTGGTCTTGGTGTGCTTCAAATTGCCATACCCACATGCCTTTAACGTTTCTTTCTTTCATCAGTTTATCAACTTGCTTTGGTACAGTTCCAAGGTTTTCACCGATGAGACTTACTCCCATGCGAGATGATTCAAGCACTGTAATGGCCATTAACTCATCTTTGGGGAATTTTAAGTAGACGCCTTCTTTTCCTGTGTATCCTTTAGGCACACAGTAAATGCGATAGAGTCCCATAATATGATCAAGTCTTAAAATATTTGAGTAGCGTAGGTGGCTTTGTAGTGACTTCTTGAAATATGTATAATTGTCTTTTCTAATCCCAAATGGGTGGAATGAGGGGAAGCCCCAATCTTGACCAAGTGAGAAAATTGGTTCAGGAGGCGCACCTACAGAGACGGCTTTAAAGAAGACATCACCATTATTTTGAAAATCGAAACCTGAGTCATTAACACCAACAGGGTAATCCATGTAGAGGCCAAGACCAGTATCCTTTTTGAATTCTTTTAATTCATTGCACATTTCAAACTGGCAAAAACGATGAAAGTTTTGTTCTTTGACATCTGAACTTCTAAATCTTGCATATTCATCTATCTTTGGATTTTCTGATTTAAATTGTTGGTATTCCGGCGACTGATCTTTTTTAGATGAAAAGAACTCTTCACTTAGAATTGAAAGTACCTTCTTTTTGAGCTGATAGCATTCATAGTATTGTACAAACTTATTTGCTCTTAGTTTCTCTTTTTCTGCTTTAAAAACATCTGAATCCATTAGCGATTTTGCTTCCTTGCTTTCGTACTTTGCTACAAGTCTGTCTAAATCAAGATAGAGTTCATTCCAAAATAGTCTTGTTAAAGATGAGTAAGGGCTTGGATCACAGTCTGGAGTATCAAAGTTTGCAGCTAAAATAGGTAGAAGTGAAATCCACGATGCCCCATTCTCTTTTAGAAGGGGAGCAAGATCTCTAAGTTCTTTGAAGCTTCCAATTCCAATATCGGACTCAGATTTTAAAGCGTAAATTGGAACAAATGGTCCCCATTGTTTTTGATCTTTAATCTCAATATGTTTAGGAGCAAAAATAATATTTACGGCCTGGTTTTCTCCTTCAAGATTTAATTGGAGGCGGTGATAGCCAATAGGTGCAATATTTTTTGGAATAATTGCTACACTTTTAGTTCCAAGTTCTGTTTTATACTTGTCTTTAATTGAAAGAGTAATATTTTTTGAAGTTCCATCTTCTAATTTTAAAATTCCTGAGAGTTCGTTTGTCAGGGGAGATTCAGTATAGATTAGAAGTTTTGATTCTTCATTTTCCCAAAGCACAATATGACTATCAACTTTGTCTTGGTATTTTTTCTTTTTTAGATTTTCAAATAAATCGATCAAATCTTGATCTTTGGAAATTTTTAATCCACAAAGATCCTCAATAATACGATGAAGTGACTTCATTGCTGCACGAATATAATCACCATTGACGTCAATATATCCTGTTTGAATGTTGAGGGCCAAGGCTGCTTTTCTTAATAAATTTGATTTTAATTCCATAAAATTTTTTTTGGTCAGTTTTTAGTTGATTAAATTAGTTTTGTATTAGAAATATATTAATGAACATATAACAACAAATCAATTAACTTGGATGCATATGAAGACTTTCTTATCATTTTTATTGTTACAGGCAGCGTCATTAACTGTTTATGCGGATTTTTCTGTTGCTCCGCATGCTTATATTCGCGGAGGAGTAGGTAATTCACTCTCAGGAGAGAAGCAACAATGCTTTAATAATCGATATTCTTCAGGGAATGAGTTTCGTCTTGGTAATGAGTGTGGATATTACATCGAACCACGTATGGAAGTGACAGGAAAGAATTCTGCAAACACAGAGTTTACAGGCGTTCTTACTTTTGCAATTTCTCCAAAAGGTGATGCGCAATACGGTGATGAAAACAATGACATTGATACTATCGAAACTTACTTAAGTGTTAAGGATGAAAATACAGCATGGTCCTACTGGGTCGGAAAGAGATTTTATCGCGATGCTGATGTTATGATCAATGACTTCTATTACTTTGCTCAAATGAACGGTGTTGGTGCTGGAGTTAAAGATATTCCGATGTTCTCTGGTAAACTTTCTCTAGCTTATCTTCAACAAACCTTAGATCAAGGCAATGATACAAAGAAAGTAAAATCTTATTTCGATTTAAGACTATTTGATATTGCTCTGACTAAAAATCATTCGATAAATTTATGGGCAGTATATTCACGTGCACCGGATGAAAAGTTTGGAACTAGTGAATATGAGAATCTGACTGGTGGTCTTTTTGGATTTAGACTTAGAAGTAATCTTCCAAAAGGTTTTAACGATTTCACTATAATCTATGGTGAGAAGTTAATGGGCGACTTAAATATCTACGGTAGTAATAAGCTTCAGTCTGGAACAAATAATTCAGATAAGTATAACCTGAGATTTGTTGAGCATTTAGTGACAGGAATTACTGATAAAATCAGCATGGCCGTTGCGCTTGTTTACGAAAATAAAAATGATGGGCAGAAGCATATTAATTGGTATAGTGCTGGAGTTAGGCCTCGTTATGCGCTTAGTGAAGATCGTGCGATTCTTACTGAGTTAGGTTATTCTCTGGTAAATTATAATCATTCTAATTATTATCTTGCGAGAACAACAATTGCATATGAGATTGCGTATAATAATTCGATCTTTTCAGGAAGCTACCTTCATTATTATTTAAGTAATACGCAGTGGAATCCGGCGAGTAAGCCTAATTATTCTGACATGGGCCACGGTGTGAATCTTGGAGCCATAGCAGTTATAAATTTTTAAAAGTCAGCAATTTTACTTTCAAGCTCAGGGAAATCGATAAAAGGATTTCGAGTTCCCTGGTAGGCGTGAACGATATTATTTTTCCTTACTTCAAATTCACTAACTGGATCTAACTTGTGCCATCTTCTAAGTGAAGTTTCTTCAACTTCTCCTAATGGAAGATTATATTTAACAGAGAAGTACATTAGAGATCTTGCAATATCTCCTTTTACTTCAGTTGGTGGTTCGAAAAACATAGTCATCGATTCAGCATTATTATGTCCAAGCTTCGGACCGTCACAGGTAAGTTTTGTGACAACCTCATCAACGTCACCAAACTGATGATTATAGCGATCGCGATTAACGATTGTATCGGTAGGGTAGAGGTGATGTATATCTGAAAGCATTTGCTCGTATTGATCTGGATTTTCATCCTCATCAACTTCAAATCTTGAGCGAGGCCAAGTGTGTTCTGTATTTAAAATATTACCATTTGGAATTTGATTTTCTTGAAGTCTTATTTGCGCTCCATCAACAATTTGTCCATCAGTATAGGTCTTACCACAGTAAATTTCAGTCACAGTATGTTCTTCTGTTGGTTGGTAAACCTGTCCAAAAAGAATTTGGCGCGCCCTCTTATATCCTAATGTCGTGTGTGAGTAGCAAGTTCCTTCGTCACATTCATTAGAAAGACGATCTGGAGCATTCTCAATAATAATATGGGCACTATTTAAAATAGTTCTAAGGATACTTTTTATGTCGCCGGATTTTTTTTCAAGAAGTTCTTGTCCGTAATAGAGAGACGGATCCTTCTCATAGTAACTGATATCAACAACAGGTAGCTGACTTCTGTAAAAACCGAAGCAATTGAAGCTAATTAAGAGCGTAAGGGACAGATTTAGTTTATTTCTCTTTGATATTTTCACGATTTAATAGTTACCATACTTTGTCCCATGATCCTTTGAGGGGGTAATATTTATAGGAATTTAGATAATCTTGTCTAAGATCTGCCTAGGATTTATTTGTTTATAAATGAGCTATAATGAGTCTATGAATACTAAAAATAGACCGAAAATTGTTATTAGTGGATGCTTACTTGGACAGAATATTCGTCATGATGGAGGACATCAACGAGATGTCTGGATTACTGATATCCTCTCTAAGTTCGTGGACTTTCACCCAGTTTGCCCTGAAATGACAATGGGCCTTGGTACGCCAAGGGAGACTTTGCGAGTTGTTGAAGGTGGTGATGGCCAGCTCAAACTTCTAGAGAATAAATCTGGCCGAGATCTTACGATGGAAATTGAGGAGAGCTCAAGAAAAATAATTGCGGCCTTTCCTGAAGCGGATGGAATAATTCTGGCGAAAAAGTCCCCAAGCTGTGGGTATCGAACAACAAAAATTTATGATGAGAAATCGGGAAGACAATTGCGAAAGGCCCATGGGTTCTTTGCTCAATCTGTAATGGACTCGTTTGCTAATTTTCCCATTATAGATAGTGGACTTTTACATGATCCACTTTTAAAAGAACTCTTTGTTCGAAATATTTATTGTCACTTTGAACTGAAGAAAATTGGTGTTTCAACTGCTGAGGTTCAAAAGTTTCATCAGCGCTTTAAATATATGCTGATGGAGCATGACCCAAAAAGCGTTGCTAAACTTGGAACAATAGCGGCCAATAGTCTAAAGTCTAAAGATGTGAAAAATGATTACGCAATCGAATTTATGAATACAATTATGAGCTCAAAGCCAACTCTTAAAAAAAGAGCGAATGTTTTTTATCATATTTATGGCTACTTCAAAACAGACTTAAACAAGGATGAAAAAGATCATGTGCTGAATAAAATTGAAGACTATACAAGAGGAGAGACAAGTTATCTCTCATTGCTCGAATTATTTAGTTTTCTGGTTTCATCGAAAAATAAGGAGTACCTTAAAGAACAGGTACTCCTGGGACTGTATCCAAAAGAGCTTAAGCTGCTAAAGCTAATCGATTAGCAAAAAGAATTTGTCTTAATTTAATTTTGTCAGTTAATGAGAGGTCCATAAATTGTACTCCGATACCATCTGGGTACTGACCTCTTGCTGATACTTTTCTTACAATTTTAGCCTTACACTGAATAGGATTTTCATCACCGATTAAAATTTCGATAATTTCACCACTTTTAAACATATGATACTGGTCTTCAAGTTTTACTGGGATGAACGCTCCTCCGACTGAAAGGTCATGAGTCATACCTAGATCCTGAACTTCATCATTAATCTTCGTAGCGATGTGTTGGTGAATATTCTTTCTTTCAGGAACTCGCCACCAGTGATTTTCTGGATGGTTCATTACATCTGTTTCGTGACTTAGAAGAAAGTATGCCGTTGTCGAAATGAACATAATTGTACTTAAGATAACACTATAACTTTCAAAGTCATTTCCATACACAAGAACAATTGAATTGTTGAGACATACAACACCAATTGATAGAGGAAAAGACCATTTTACATTATCTGAAGCCTTCATACAGTAGTAGAAGTTATAAGCACATGTTGCAATGACAAGAATATTGAAAATTGTCATCTTGTTAAAAATTGCATTTAACTCCGTGATCCCGTGATTATATAACATCCCAATTTGTACTGGAATACTGCACGCTATGATTAAGAATAGTGCAGCATATATATTAAAGATTAGCGGCTTGATTTTCATACTTATCCTCCTGGATATTACTTGCAAAATGATTACAGTAACTCTTAATCTTACCAACATATTTTCTAGCTTCTAAAATTGATTTTGATTGTTTCCAAGCACGACCATCTTTTATAAGTCGTGTCTTGATACGGAACGGACCTGAGTTGTAACTTGCAAGAATAAGATCCGTTAACACTTGTTCCTGATTAAAGTTTGTTCCATAAACCCTTTCAATAAGAGTGATATTTCCTTTCCAGTAATTTTCAAGATACTTAATATATTCAATTCCACCGATGACTGACTTCTTACGGTCAAGTCGCCACTCATTTTTTTCATTGATCTTACCAAGTTCAATGAGTGCGCGAATAATTGGTACAGGGAGTTTCTTGATTCTACTGTCACTCTTCCAACGACGATGCTCATCAAGAATATGCTTATTTGCCAGTTCCGTTACTTGAGTTAGGCCAATAGCTTTTGCGTAACTTACCGCCTTAGGATTAAAACCAGACTCTTGAGCGATAAGGGCAATTAGAAGGTTTGGATTGATATTTGCCTTTTCTGATTCGGTTCTCACAAGATTTATAAATGACTGCTTAACATTGAATGGATCTGTGTTAACAATATTACTTTCTTCTTTTAGTAAGCATTCTGGTTTTTGATACTCAGTTGAAGAGACAATTCCACTTTCTGAATCCATATAGTAAGCAGTGATATCGTTGTCTTGAAATGGAAGTAGTCTGATATCTTTGATTTTAATAATCATGTTAAGCTTGTCTTCAAAAATAACTTCTCTAATTCCTTTAAAGCTTGTTGTAATGTCTTTATGATTCCAGAAGAGTCTAAGATTTTGTGGAAGCAGTTGCTTCTTTGATGATTTGATGATGACGTATACGTCATGATTATCATGCCAATTTTGCTTTTCTGGATAGAAAGTAATTTGAACTTTATTTTCCTCTTCTTGAGCAGGACTACGCGAAAGCTTCTTGTAGTCGTCCACCTTATCTTGTTCTGATTTAAGAAACATCGATATGGTCTCACTACCAAACGGATTTGTTGGACCTGCACAAGAAGTGAAGAGTATCGGCAGTATGAATGTCGTGTGTTTAATTATCTTTTTAATCACAATTACTCCTCATGGGTTATTTAAGTTAGTTTCACTTACTTAAAAACCTACTCATGAGAACTAACGTGCAGATGGATATATGAGCTTTTTGTCATTATATTCAATCTCACTAGTTGGAGACAGATTAATTACATATCTTAACAATTTAGTTCTAAGACACTAATTATTAAGCTTTTTTAATACTCGTTCTTTAGAAATTGATTTTTATTGGTTTTTCTAATTTGCCAAAAAAATTTGTGGGCCCAGTGATAAGGGCCCAATTTTACGGGAAGATCTCTTCTAGAGCCTGTTTGATTGTAGGGTATTGAAATTTATGGCCAAGGTCTTTTAGGCCCTTATTTTCAACTTGTTGAGAGTCGAGTAGGAGCGATGACATTTCCCCAAATATTAGCTTTAAGATGAAAGCTGGCACAGGGAATATGGTAGGTCGTTTTATCGTCTTTCCAAGTGTCTTTGTAAATTGATAATTAGAGACAACCTCTGGAGCCACAGCATTGAATACTCCTGCATACTTTTCATTAAAGAGAGCTTCGCAGTAGATCTTTGCCAGATCATAGCGGTGAATCCAAGACATTAGTTGTTCTCCACTTCCAATGATTCCGCCGACTCCCATTAGAAAGGGAAGCTTCATCTTAGCAATGGCACCACCATCGCGATCAAGAACCACTCCAACTCTTAGAGTTACGACACGACATCTTCCGTCTAAAGGTCTAAGAGTCGCTTCCCAGTCTTTACATACACCAGCTAAGAAGCCCTCTTGTTGTGGTTGCGTATTTTCGTTAATAACTGAGTTGTCATTACTAGGGTAGATTCCTATTGCTGATGTTTGGATAAATACTTTTAAATTTTTAGAATGGTTTAAAACAGAGTTTACAAGCGCTTTTGTGGCATCTACTCGTGAAGCATAAATTCTATTTTTTTGCTTCTCACTCCATCGCCCATTACTTATATTTTCACCCTGAAGATTGATAACAGCATCGATTTGCGATAACTCCTCTTGTGGTAGATCTGATACTGAATCCCAAGTAATAAACTTGATCTTTGGATACTTATCTTTCAGATGCGTATAACGATCGGGACTTCTTGTGGTCATGAAGATTGAGCTAATTTCACTGTGACTCTTTAGGAGCTCCAGAAGTTTCTCTCCTACAAAGCCTGTGCCCCCAGTAATTAATAGATTCATCCTACACTCCTTAAGTTGTACTAATTCTTTATGTAATTTTAGTTATATAGAGATTAAAAATATTTATACAAAACATAGACAAATCTATTTTTATTTTCCTTTTCCAATTATACTACCTTTATACGATGGAGGGGCATATCGAAACAAAGTATTCTATTCAGTTGGTCTCTAAGTTATCTGGAGTTGGGGTTCACACTATTCGTGCATGGGAAAAGCGCTATGATGCTGTTGTACCAAAAAGGTCGGCAACGGGTAGAAGAGAGTATTGCGATGTTGATTTGGAGAAGCTAGTTCTTCTAAATCAACTATGCACTCTTGGGCACAGTATTGGGAAAATTGCACCTCTTGATATCGCTGAGCTAAAAGAATTACTGGAAAAACTTGGTAAGGTTAATAGTGAGGATCTGGCGCCAGAGAAAATTTCAGGCGAACTTAATCTCAATCAGTCTCTTGATAATATGGTTATGGCCATTACTCTTTATAAACTTGATGTTATTGACCATGAGCTTTCAAAGCTTAAGCTCTTAGTTAATACCAGAGACCTCGTCATCAAAGTACTTATCCCACTTTTAAATAAGGTTGGTGCTCTCATTCAAAGACGTGAGTTATCACCTGCGGGGGAGTTAGCTTTTCACGGACTATTAAAATTTCATCTCGGCGAAGTTATTTATAAGTCGCGAAGGAAAAATCCTGGTCTTTCAAAAGTCATTGTTGCTGGAGGAGAGGGTTCTATTGAAGAGATTCCGCTTTTGCTTGTTTCTATTCTTTTAATTTCTAAAAATATTGAAGTTATTTACTTGGGTAACGATGTTTCTGCTGGAGCTCTGGTCGAGACGATTAATGCCACTGAAGCAAAAGGCGTGATGCTCTATCTCGGTCCACTAAGAGAAGAGAGAGAAAGTTTGTATCATCAGAAGTATATGGAATACTTAACTAAGAAAGTCTCAAATGATGTGCATTTCTTTGCTTTGAAATCAAATAGAGTTAAAGATCTAGAGGGGCCAGTGAAGAACTTCTCAATCTTTGAAAGCATTAAGCATATTGATCAAAGTATAAGCTTTTAAAGTTGTATAGAATTTTATTCTTGGTATACTTATAGGGTGAATAAAAGAATAGAAGCACTACTTAATGAACTAAACCAAGAAGTTCTAGGACGAGAAGACATCGTTCGAATTTCTCTTGCATCACTTTTTGTTGGTGGCCATATTCTTATTGAAGATGTCCCCGGTGCGGGGAAAACAACTCTTTCTGCAGCTTTATCCCAAGTTACGGGTCTAGACTTTAAAAGAATTCAATTCACTTCAGATCTACTTCCTTCTGATATTTTAGGTTTTCTCTTTCTTGATAAGAATGTGAATGAATTTATTTTCAAGAAGGGCCCAATCTTTACGGATATACTTTTAGCCGACGAAATCAATCGCGCTTCGTCTAAAACGCAAAGTGCCTTTCTGCAGGCGATGGAAGAAAGGGAAGTATCCATCGAGAATGAGCATTTTCAGCTCTCGCCATTATTTTGTGTTATTGCTACTCAAAACTATAAAGATCAAGTTGGTACACACCAACTACCAGAATCTCAAATGGATAGGTTTTCAATTTCTCTTAATTTAGGACAAAATACTCGAGATGTAGAAAAAGAAATTCTAAAAAGAAATCACGGAGCTAAGAGGAAATTACTAAGTGTTATTTCTCATGAAGAGTTTTTAAAGATTGCTGAAGAAATTAGAAATGTAGAGGTTGCTGAAAAAAGCTATGATATTATTCTTGATATTCTTGAGTTGTTTAGAAAGGAGCACTCTTCAGATATTTCAATTCGAGCAGCACAAGATTTGAAAAGGATCTCAAAAGCTATCGCTTTCTTTGCTGGAAGAAACTTTGTGACCCCTGCTGATATTTTCTTCGTAGCTCCTTTTGTATTCTCTCATCGTATTATTAAAGATAATACTATAGGTCATGGTTTTGAAAAATCTAAGAGCTCGTTACAGAAAATTTCTGAATTCCTTTGAAAAGGAATCTAAAGTCTATATTCTTCCTAGTCGCTTTGGTTTTTTCTACCTGACGGTGACTTTTATTAGCTTTGTCTTCTCACTCTCTTTTGGACATCCACTTTCATATTTCTTCTCCATTGTTCTTCTTGTTTTCTTTGTGATGATTGCTTTTTTAACCAATAACTACATGAAGGGTATTGATGTTCAAAGAGTAGATTCTCTTATCCTGACAGAAGAAAATGCAGTACTAAGGCTTTCATTCTCTCATACCAGTAGTGTGCCTGCTTACTTCCATATTTATATCCTCGATCATGATTATCTCGTAAAAAGATATGAATCTAATCTTCGCCTTGACTTAGAAACCTGGGGTAGTGTTAAAGATGTGAATTTGAAAATTTCATCTGTTTATCCTTTTTTCTTATTTAAATCGTGGAAGAATATTCTGCTGATCAAAAATCTCTATATTGTTCCAAGCTTCACACCTGATGTCGATGGTGAGATTGAAAATGAGGACTTTGAATTACGCAATTATATTTACGGTGATAATTATTCTCGTATTAATTGGAAGCGTAGTAGTGATGAAAGAACCCTTGTCACTAGCCTTATTGAGTATGGAGAATCCGATCGACTTGGCAATATTGTTACTTTTGATTTGGTCGAAAGAGAGCTCAAGAAAGAGTTGGCCAAGCTGTATTTAGGTAAACTCTACTTCTATTATCAAAATCGTTGGCAAGTAAGAAATTCAAGTGGCAAGATTTATCGAACAGACCAATTACGAGCAAATATACTAACCCATATGGAGAAGTTTTCATATGGTAGCTAATTATACAAGTAATAGAAGTACACTATATCTTCTCAATTCATTCCTTGCTTTTAATATCTTGCTCTATGATACGATGCCAGTTGGATATTTTATTTATATCGCGCTCATCACCTTGTCTCAACTTATAAGCCGACATAGATTCTTAACTGGACTGTACATATTTTCCACTATCCCGCTTGCAATTTATCTAACCGGACAGTTTAGAAGTGTTGAGTGTGCTACTTTCATTCTCGGGACCCTCTGTGTTTTGAAGGCCTTTGAGGTGAAGAAGCTTAGGGATTTGTTTAGCTATTATGTCATGTATATCCTATTTATGGCCGGTTCGATTCTTCTTACGACTGAAGTTATTGCTATTGTCTTGGTTATTTATTCTTTAGGCTCGATGTTTTTTAACTTAGGAAAAATCACACGAGTGACATATGAACGTGGACGTTTAACTATGATGCTTCTTACTTCAGTCCTCTTTGTAAGTATTTTGTACCTACTCATTCCTCAAGTTGGGATGGGGGGAGCTTTTTCATTTGCAAGTAGTCGAGCAGGAAGCACTGGTGTGTCCGAAGAGTTAAAGCCTGGCACAATATCGGATCTTGTACTCGATAAATCAGTGCACTACATCATTGAAATGAATTCTTTTCCCAAATCTTTCTACTGGCGCGCTTATACCTTTAACCGAACTGATGGTAAGCGTTGGTGGGGAAGAACAAACTATAAAGAGTCGATAAAAACTCGCCAAGATAGTTATGATTTTAAAGTGAATAAGATTGGTCGAAAGAATCTCCCTGTAATCAAGAATAAGGACATGGATATCTTCGTTGCGGCAGACTCAGTTAGTGTTAAAGAGAATGAATACGGAGATATTAAAATTCCAAAAGCTATTTCTAATTATTTTTTACAAAGTGGTAAAATGAGGAGCACCGTCAGCGATGAAGAAAGAAAGTTTAAAACGAGATTGTCCCCAAAGCTGATTAAAGACTTGGATCGATTTAAGGGTCTATCCGTTGATGAGACAGTATTGGCCTTAATAAACTTCTTTAAATCTTTAAAACTTGAATATTCTTTAAGCGGTGCTGACTTTGATACAAATGATATTTCAGGATTTCTATACACTACTAAAAAAGGGTATTGCGAACATTTTGCTTCTGCTTTTGCTCTTGCCTTGAATCATCTCGGTATTCAATCACATGTGTTGGTTGGTTATTATGGGGGTGAGTACAATAAGAGTAACAACTTTCTTGTTTTAAAAGGAGAAAATGCCCATGCATGGATTGAGTATTACGATGGAACTCAGTGGGTAGACTTTGACCCTGTTGAGTTTATTGTTTCAAAAACTTCTCTTCCTCCAAATGAAATGGCCGAAGTTAAAGCGCGAGAGCTTTTCAGCTCGAACGACTTGAGTTTTAGTTTAGATGATTTCCTATATGGCTCATATTTAAAGCTTAACTATCTTTTCTTTAGCTTTGATCTTGAACAGCAAAAGGAGTTATATCAGCGTTTTAGGATTTGGGCCGATGAATTCAGTAATAAAAACCTAAGATTTTACAAATTACTGACATTTTTTCTCTCTTTTTTTCCTATACTGCTTATTGCTACTTTCTTTGGATTGTCAGACTCTCTTACTTTTCGTCTTTTAAAGTGGAGAGAGAGAAAGCTTGGACAATACAATATAATGGAGAGTTTTTTACCAATATATCAATGTAATGAGCAATTGAAGCGAGATTTTTTAGAATTATATCTGAAAAAAAACTATAGCGAGAGTACTCGTCTCGACTTGATAAAGTACCAGTTTTTAAAATGGAGAGTGTTATTAAAAATCTGATTGTAAAATTAATCATATTATCTACTCTTGGTGTGGCATCATTTGCAGAAGTCAAAGTTCTTGTTCTTGGAGACTCGCTATCTGAAGGTTACGGTGTTGGGAAGGATAAGTCTTATGTAAATCTTATTCAAAAAAGATTGGATGAGGAAAAGATACCGATGAAAATCACAAACGGTAGTATCTCTGGATCAACAACATCTTCGCTAGCTTCACGACTCAAGTGGTATCTTAAAATTAAGCCTGATTACGTCATTGTTGCCCTTGGGGCCAATGATGGACTTCGTGGGCTTGATCTCACGCAGATGAATAAGAATCTAAGGGATGGGGTTGAGACTATAAAAAAAGCAAACTCGACTCCAATTATTTTTCCAATGCTACTTCCTCCAAATTATGGACAAACATATCGTGAGACATTTGAGAAAACTTTTACAGCTATCACCGCCGATTATAAATTAAAAGAAGCGCCATTTTTACTTGATGGTGTTGCTGCTCAGAGAGAATTGAATCAATCAGATGGAATACATCCAAATATAAAGGGTCATGAGTTGATGGCCAAGAAACTCTATCCATTCTTTAAAGGACTAGCAGATGCTGGAAATTAGAAATATTAATAAAGGCTTTCAAAACGATACCTATACTCCAATTTTACAAGGGGCTTCTCTTCACATCGGTTCCGGTCAAAAGGTTGCCATTCTTGGTAAGTCGGGAAGTGGAAAGAGCACTCTTCTAACGTTAATTTCTGGAATCGCGCTTCCTGAAAGCGGTAATATTCTCATTGATGGAGAAGATATCACTACTCTTGGAGAAGATGCTCGAGCGAAGTTTAGATCTCATCACATCTCTATCATTTTTCAAGACTACAAGCTTATTGATCACCTCAATGCCCTTGAGAATGTCGCTCTTCCTCTTAGACTTAATAATATCTCCGATTACGAGGCTCAGGCGAAGCTGATGCTTGATAAGGTTGGTCTTGGGGAGAGAGTTCATTCATTTCCAGAAACTCTAAGTGGTGGCGAGAGGCAGCGAGTAGCAATTGCAAGAGCGCTGGCCCTAAACTCTAAGGTTATCTTAGCTGATGAGCCTAATGCAAATCTTGATATTGAAACTGGGCACGAAGTTATGGGGTTATTATTTGATCTTGTTAAGGAATTTGATCGAACTCTAATCTTAGTTACTCACGACCGTGATCTTGCTCTTAAGTGTGATACGACATACTCACTCTCTAAAGGTCTATTGGAGAAGATGCCTTGATCTTTAGATACTCATTTTCTTTATTAAAGAAGAATTTTCTTATTACATGTCTGATGGTGATGAATCTCTTCATTGGCGTCTTAATGCCAATTGGACTTTATTCTTACAAGAATACTATCAATGATATTTTTCAAAAAGGTGGTCAGGGCATCATTGGTGGGGATTTGAAGATTTCATCTCGTATCAAGCCCCGTGATGAAAGCCTCAAGGGGATCGATGAATTTCTTGGGGATGAGATTGTCTCAAAATCTGAGTTAAAGAGTTTGTTCTCCATGGGAAGTGCTAACGACAAGATTGGGATGTTAAATCTTGTTACAGTGAAAGGGGAGTTTCCTTATTACGGAACCATTAAGACGAAAAATGGGACATCGCTTACAGATCTCTCTGATTTTGAACTGCTTGTAAAGCCTGAAGTGTTATTGAAGTTTGGCGTCGCTATTGGGAATACGATTGATATCAGTGGTTATAAATTTAAGATCGTCGATACAATCACTAAAGATGTGAACGAGGGAATGCAGATCGCACAGATGGCCCCTAAAGTTTATGTCAGTGAAAAGTCTGTTATGGATGCTGGGCTGATCTCTGAAGGAAGTACAATCTTTTATTCATATATTTATAAACTTAAGCAAGAGCTCATTCGTGATCGATACGTTGCCCTGAAAGATAAAATACTTGATACGAATATCCGCTTCACTCGTGCCGCTGGTGCGAATGATATGTTTTCGAGATCACTCAATATCGTCTTTGATTTTTCTCAAATTATTTTTTTATGCGGGATACTAATCAGTGTGAGTGCTTTTGCATTTATTTACCGTTATTTTCTAAAGAAAGAATCATCTAATATTTTGACTTATAGTACCCTTGGAGTGAGTCGACGTTCAATTTATGGGATCTATCTCCTTCATGGGATCTACTGTCTTGCTACGACCTTCTCTATGGCCTATCTCTTTAGTTATGCTATTTCTCCTTACGTTAGTGAGATATTGGGAAAGTATTCATCTGTCAGCCTTGGAGATTTTACTCTTCTTATTCCATTTAAATTTCTAGGAATACTTTCCTTATTTCTTTTATCGATTATTGTGACATTTTGCTATTCAACGATTGAAGAAAAGAAAATCGGTCTTTCATATTATATTGCGCCAGTTGTGACTTTAATTTTACTTGTCTATTATCAGACAAATTCTATTTTGATTGCACCAGCGATAGTCGGACTATTATTACTACTATTATTGATATTCTATTATCTTCTCCCTATGGCCTTAAGACCATTGCTTGGAGTTAGAAATACATTCTTTAATATGGCGATGCTCTCACTTATAAGAAATAGAACAACGACTATATCAAAGTTCTATATTCTCTTTGTGACTTTCTTTGTTTTAAACCTCATTCCGACAATATTCATGTCGATCAGTTCAGATATTGAAGTTGGGAAGTCGAGTCGTCCTGATTACTTTGTCTTTGATATCCAGGAAGACCAATTTGAACCATTAAAGAAGTATCTAGCTGAAAATAAGATTGAACATTCATCGGTGTCACCAATGATTAGGGGAAGATTAACGGCCATTAATGGTAAAGAAGTTAAGGCCGATGCTAGTGAGAATTCCTCTTTTGAAGGTGAACAAAGAAATAGGGCCTTGAATCGAGGGGTGAATATTAGTTATGAAAATACTCTTAATAGTGCAGAGAGAGTAATCAAAGGAAATTACTTCAAAAATAGTTCTCCTGATGACGAGGTAAATGAAGTATCTCTTGAAACTCGCTATGCCAAGCGTATTGGAGTTGATGTCGGTGATAAGATCTCTTTTGAAATCTTCGATATTAATTTTGACGTGGTGGTAACTTCTATTCGATCTGTGAAATGGACGAGCTTTCTTCCTAATTTCTTCATTGTTTTTGAAGATGGTTTGTTAAACGATGCACCTAAGACATTTCTTACAACTCTAAGTAATGTTAAAAATTACAGCGATATTGTAAAACTAGTTAATGAGTTTAAAAGTTTAAGCATTGTAGATATAAAAGAGATGACTGCCCAAGCACAGAAGTTTCTTTCAATTGTTCAAGTGATTATTATTAATATGGTACTCGTTTTCTTAGTCATTAGTGCTCTATCATTTATTTCACTAACATTTTTTAGTATTAAAATTACACAAGCTGAAAATCAACTTCTAAAATATCTTGGAGTTGGCTTTGCTGAACTTAGAAGAATTCGCGTCACAGAATTTATGACTTTAAGCGCTCTCTCAATCTTGTTGGCCATTATTATTGCTTTTGTCGTGGGGTATATTATTGTTGATGTTTTTCTTGGGATAAGCTTTACGTATGTACCAATTATACTTCTTTTGAACTTTATTCCTTTTCTTGGAATATTCTTTTATAACAAACGGTTTCTATCTTATTAACTAGAAACCGTAGAAGAATCCATTAGTTTTCTCTGATAACTCTTTGAGAAATTTGTAGAGATCATTGCCCCTTGATGAGAAGACCATTTTTCCAACACCAATCGTATTGATCTGAATTGAGCGCCCATTGTGCCAAAGAATATCTTTAATAAGATCTTTGTAATCATCAACTTTCCTCGATCCAGAAATTGTTGGAAGACCATCACTTAAGAGCACGATATCTGTGGCTTCTTTATAGTTACTCATGGCATAGAGCATGGCCGATCTTGTTGGAGTATTTCCTTTAGGTACAAGATTATTTAGAAAGTCATACACTTCTTCTTTTACTCGTAGATTATGAAGTGATTGTGTGACTCCCCATAGAGAGTAATAATCCTGATTAACAGAGTGAGGGTAGTAGACTACATCAACTTTATATTCTTTTCCCATCGATGCAATAAGCATTTTAAGTCCGGCCTTAACTTGTCCAATTTTTTCACCTTGCATCGATCCTGAAACATCGATAATAAATACAATATTCTTACCCTTGAAATTAAAGCCTGTATCAGCCGAGCCATCTCCTTCACTCTGTGATTTTTGAATGATCTCCGACTCTTCCTTAGCCTTTGTTTTAATTTTTTCAAGTTCTGCTTGTAAGGAACTTACTTTCTTTTCAAGCTCTTCCTTGGCAAGCTTTCCTTCACTAATAATTTTTTTCTGATCTTCATTGTCGGTGAGACACTGTTTTAAAAGCTTCTCTTCGTTAGTACATGTAGCCTTAACGATTTTTGACGAGGCCTCAGGGGCTTCATTCTTTGGAACAGAGATAAAGAGAATAATAACAGCACCAAGCGCTCCAGAGAGGAGATCAAGAAAGGATATATTGAATACGTTAATTTCTTTTCTTTTCATTATGCGATTTCAATCTTGTTAATTAGGTTTTCAATTACATATTCTTTACTTTTTACATGAAAGCTATCTGTCTTTCTTTGAAGATCATGAAAGAGCCACATTAGAACAATACTCAGAACAAGGGCAACTAAAGTAGTATCAAAGGCCACTCCAAGAGTCAGTGCAATTGCATTCATATCTTTACTATTAGCTATCATCAGGGCCTGAGAAATACCTAGAACAGTTCCAATGAAACCAAGAGAGGGGATGGCCCAAAGCAGGTAACGAATATTGGTCTGCTCCATCTCTGATGTTTCACGGTGAAGGTCTGTCATAATATTTAAGACGTCGAGTACTTCTGAGATATTTCTTGTACTTCTAAATTTCGCACAACTATTCCTGATTAATTGAGTCAGAAGAGTTTTTGTGTGTTTTGCTTCAAATTCTTTAATTGAGAGGTAAAGATCATAAACATCAGTTGCCATAAGAAGATGCTTTTCGTTCTTAGGTAAGAGATCGGCCTTGAAGTAAGAAGTCTCAGCCGTCACTTTTCTATTAAGTTTATTGATTTCTAAAATTGCCCAAACAAAGGCGACATAAGTGATCCACTGAATATAACCGCCACCACTGAAGTCTCCACCTAGAAGTAGAATGATTCGTTGAGTTGTTTTAAATTGTGCACCATCGATGAGGAGATTGAGGATATTCATTACTACAGAAAAAACAGTTCCTGACAGAAGTGCTTTTGTAATATTGATTACTTCTTTCTTTGTAAGCATATTTTTACCTTTTATAGATTTATTTGTTTTTGGGGAAGAATCTTATACAATTTATTGTAATGATATTAAGGAGAAAGATAAGTGGGCAAAAAAGAAGAGACTAAAAAGTCATCTGAAAAAAAACAAGTAAGTGGTGAACTTTGTGTAAGAACGCTTGCAATGCCAGGGGACACAAATCCTAATGGTGATATTTTCGGTGGTTGGGTTCTATCTCAAATGGATATTGCTGGAGGTATCTTCTCGGGTAAACATTGTCATGGAAGAACGGTAACGGTTGCTATCGAGTCGATGACATTCTTAAAACCTGTATTAGTAGGGGATGTTCTTTGTTGTTACTGTGATCTTATTAAAGAAGGAAATTCATCAATCACTTTAAAAATAGAAGCTTGGACTATTCGTCGTTTTGAGACAGAAAGAGTTCTTGTTACTGAAGGTGTTTTCACATACGTTGCTGTAGATGAAGAGAGACGCCCTCGCTCAATTCATTCATTTAGCACAAAGTAGGAATTATGGAAGTTTTAAATGTAGATAGTTTATCGAAGAGTTACTCTGGGAATCAGGCCCTTAGTAATTTTTCAATTTCTTTAAATAGAGGTGAGGTTATTGCTCTTTTAGGCCCAAATGGTGCAGGAAAGACTACCTTTGTAAAATCAATCCTAGGCTTACTTAAAGCTGATTCTGGGACTATTAAGTTCTTTGATGTGGAAAGTGATAGTGTATCAAGATCAAAGGTAAGTTACCTCCCTGAGAAGTTTACGTTTTATCCTTATTTTACAATTGAAGCCACGCTGAGATTCTATGCTGATATGTATAATATCAAAAGTAATCGCCAAGAGATAATTGATAATGCTCTTAGAAAATTGGGGATACTCGATATTAAAGGCAAGAAAATCTCTGATATTTCTAAAGGACAACTACAAAGAGTTGGACTAGCTTGTGTCACAATGGGAAGCCATGAGTTTATCATTCTTGATGAACCATTTTCTGGACTTGATCCAATTGGAATCAAAGAAGTTAAGGATCTTTGTGTCGATCTAAAAAAATCTGGTAAGACTCTTCTCATCAACTCTCATATCCTTGCAGAAATGGAGAAGATGGCCGACAGGGTAATTATTCTAAACAAGGGAAAGACTCTTGCTTTTGGTTCTGTTGATGAGGTTCGTGGAGATATGAGCCTTGAAGATAAGTTTTTCAAATTAGTAAAAGATGGTGAAGCGCATGCTTAATTACTCATTAGTTCAAAATACAATACAAAAAGAAATTCGTAATAAGGGTGTAATCTTCCTTTTCTTGATGACTCTTATTTCTCTATACCTAGGGCACAGCTTGGCGGTTGGAGTGAAAGAGTATGTTGATGAGGCTAATATGAGTGCTCTTATTGCAAACTCAACGCAAGCGATCATCATTACGTTTGTTTCAACAATTTCAATTTTCGTTTCAATTATTATTGGTATTAGCGCGATTAGAAGTGATCAGTCTTTAAGAATCTTACCTCAGATCTTGAGTTTTCCAATTTCAAGACTAACTTATATTATGAGTCGAATCACAGGTGCTTGGGCACTTAGTGTGATCTTTTACGCGATCACTGTGACATTTGGGATATTGATCTTGAAATTCTCTGGGGCAATGAAGGTTGATTTCTTGTCGATGCTCATGACTTTTGGGCTAATGCTCTTATCTCTACTAACAGTTACATTTGTAGCTAGCTTTATCTCTGTTTACTTAAATAAGATTGCATCATTCATTTTAACAATCGTATTCTATCTTATTTCAAAATTTTCTTACTATAACTTTATCAATGGTGGTTTTGAGAAAGCAGAGTTCTCTATTTCTAAAGTTCTTGGACTCTTTGCCCATTATTGTTTACCAAGAATAGGAGAGTTAAATTACTTCAGTGAAGGCTACTTAAGCGGGAAGACATTTGATTCTACATCTCTCGTTCTCGCTTTGGTGCACTTTTTCTGTGTTATAATTATTTGGGGATATATTTTTAAATTCCTTTTTGAGCGTAGGGAAATTTGATTTGAAAAAAATATTTATCTTCCACACAAATACAACTGCATCAGGTGCTATTGCGAATCTTTTAAAGGTTCAATATGGCGTCGAATCAATTTGCGATGATGACTTTGACAATGCCCTAAGACAACTTAAAGCTTGGGAATTTCCTCTTATTATCACTGTTGATAAAATCAAGGATGAAGAGGATCGTGTTGTTGAATCAGCTTCTAATTTTCTAAATATTATTACAGATAATTCTTATGAGAGTAAGGTTCTCGTGCTTGGCGAGTTAGATGTTTCGTTTGGGAATTATTCGACAATGAAATTTGATGCTGACTGTGATGATATTTGTCGCGAAGTAGTGAAAATTTTAAATATTACCAAAGAAGAAATTGAATTTGTAAAGCAACCCGATTATCTCGCCATTCCGATTCAAAATTTCTATCAGTTAAACAATCCTTGTGCTGATATCTATATTCGAATTAAGAAGCAGGGAGGCGATCAGTTTGTTAAGAGAATTAATGCTGATGAGGAGATGGATAAGGGAATTGTAAAAAAATATGAGTCGATGAATCTTACTGAACTCTATGTGAAGAAAGAGAATTTTTCTCATTTAATGAATCAAATTCTAAATCAATCAATTAAAAGAATTGTTGAAGCACACCGAGCAGGTGAAAATATTTTAGAGGTGAGTTCTGACTCATTTGAAATATCACAGAACTTTATTGAACAATTAGGAGTTACTCCAGGGACCATTAAAATGGCCAAGACGTCAATTAAGTCGATGATGAAGACAGTGTCTGCAAACTCTAAATTATCTTCAATCTTGAAGGAAATACTTCAAAACGAATCAAGCTACTCATATAAGAGAAGTTATCTTGTATCGCTCTTTGCCTTCCAGATTATGCCTGAGCTTGGATGGGGAAGAGGAGATCAACTACAGCAGAATCTTGAGAAGATAACTTTTGTTTCTTTCTTTCATGATGCGTATCTTCGTGATGATAAGTTAGTTCGAATCATGAGTGCAGAGGAATTGGAAGCAGCCGATCTTACTGGAGCTGAAAAAACTCTTATTTTAGAGCATGCAAATAGGGCCTCGACTTTGGTTCAGGGGATTCCTCAATGTCCGGCGGGAATTGATGTTATTATCAGGCAGCATCATGGTTCAGCGAATGGAATTGGATTTCCTTCGACTCTGACTTCGAGTATTTCTCCAATGGCAGTTGTATTCATTGTTTTAGAAGATTTCTCTGATAGAATTTTAAGAAGTGTCTATAATAAAGAAAAGGTTTCAATTGCTGAAACCCTTTCAAAATTAGAAGAAAAATATAAACTACCGAGTTTTAAAAAAGTTATTGAGCTTTTAAAAAACTTACTAGTTAAGTAATTTATTTCTAACAAGATCAGTAAAATACATTGCGATTGCCATAATGAAAAAGAAGGCGATAACACCCGTTGCGCCTGTTGCAATATTGGCAATTGCTGGTCCCGGACAAAGTCCAATTAATCCCCAACCAATCCCAAAAAGAATCGGGCCAGCGATAACTTGTAGGTCAAGTTCCTTCTTCGTTGGTAAGAAGAATGTATCTTCACAAATTGGTGCACTTTTCTTTAGTACAAGGGGGAAGGCCACAAATGTGATGAGAAGAGCGCCGCCCATTACTAATGCTAGAGAAGGGTCCCATTCACGTGTGATATTTAAGAAGCCTTTTACCTTTTCTGGAGACATCATTCCTGAAAGTCCAAGGCCTATTCCAAAAATTAATCCACTTAGTAGAGAGTATAGTTTTTTCATTTCTTAATCCTTAGTTCGTGATAAATACAGTTACAAATCCTGCGGCCATAAATAGTAGTGTGGCAATAATTGATCTTTTAGACTTTCGTGAAAGTCCACAAATCCCGTGTCCACTTGTACAACCATTTCCAAGTGCCGTTCCAATTCCAACAAAGATTGCAGCGATGATAAGTTTCGGGTTGATCTCTGTGATAGCAGAAGCATTGATTGGAGCAGAGGCAATGTTGTTGTAGATAAGTCCTCCAGCAATGAGACCCACGATGAAGAGAAGACGTACTAGTCTGTCGTCATTTGTTTTCGACGTGAACATTCCTTTGAGGATACCACTAATTCCGGCAATTCTTCCTGTCGTTAGTAGAAAGAGTGTTGAAGCGAGTCCAATCAAAAGGCCTCCAGAGAGACTTTCAAGTGGAGTGAAGTTAACAATTGTCATAAGAACTCCTAGTTACAATATATATCGTGTAGAGATTGAATGAGAGAGTACATTTTTTGATCGCAAATTTGGTAGTAACTCCATTTGCCATCTTTTCTTATTCTTACAATTTTCTTGTCTTCAAATTTCTTCAGGTATTGCGAAATTTGGGACTGCGATAACTGTGTTAGTTCTTCGAGCTCAGAAACTGACTTCTCCCCATCACACAGAAAACATAGTATCTTCAAGCGTCCTTCGTGAGCGAGGAGCTTTAAATTTTCTGCGACAATAGGAGCTTTTTTGAGTACCTTATTCATATACACATATTATAATATATTAATATGTGTATCAAGAAAAAAGGCCTTGATTAAGGCCTTGAATTCATTAGTGTCTATGACTTACTTGATTCGTAATCTTAGTCAAAACCATATCCATCGTCTTATATAAACTATCTGATTCAGCCTTTGCCACAAAACTTTCTGACTTATTTTTAATTATGGCCTCGGCTACCTGAGTGTCTTTTTCAATCCAACAAGTCCAGTTTATTGTAGCCTCGGGATTAAAGAATTTTTGGAGTTTTTCGCTTTTTGATCTGATTTTTTCATCTAAAGCTTCAGTGTGTTCAAGATTTCTAAACGTGATAGTACATTTCATTGAGAACCTCCTTGGATGAAAGGCAAAGAAATGCCAGATACTTGTTATCTTAAGCATCTCTAGCTAATATATATTAGACCATTTTTTTATAGCCATAGGAAAGAAACATTTTCTTACACAGTAAAAATATCTACATATATTAGGAGAATTCATGGAAATTAAAAGAGTTTGTATTATTGATGGAGCGAGAATTCCATTCACACGTTCTGGAGCAAATTACATGGGAATTAGCAATAAGAAGCTGATGACTGGTGCGCTTACTGAACTTGTTAATAAACTGTCTTTAAAAGGTAAGGAAGTTGGTGAGGTTGCCCTTGGAGCTGTTTCCAAGCACGCGTATGACTTCTCTCTTGCAAGAGAATGTACAATTGAAGCAGGCTTATCTTTTTCAACTCCTGCAACAGATCTTCAAAAAGCATGTGGAACTTCCTTAGAAGCAGTCATCATGCTTGCAAATAAAATCGCTCTTGGACAAATTGATAGTGCTATCGCTGGTGGAGTTGATACTAACTCTGATATCCCAGTAGAATTTCAAAAAACTTTTTCTGACAAAATGGCAAAGGTAAACTACGCAAGGTCAACAGGCGATAAGCTTAAGGCCCTGATGGCAATTAGGCCAGGGGACCTTGCTCCAAATTTTCCAGCAGTAAAAGAGCCAAGAACAGGTATGTCGATGGGTGAGAGTTGTGAAGAGATGGCAAAAACATGGAAGATTTCTCGGGAGGATCAGGATCAACTAGCTCTTGAATCACACCAAAAAGCTGCGAAAGCTTATGATGAAGGTTTCTTTAGTGATATGGTTTACCCTTTTGGAACTTTAAAGAAAGATGGAATCGTAAGAGGCGATACAACAATGGAAAAGATGGCAAAACTTAAGCCAGCTTTCGATAAAACTTCAGGTGCGGGAACTTTAACAGCTGCAAATTCAACTTCACTTTCTGATGGTGCTGCTTGTGTTTTCCTTTGTAGTGAAGAATATGCTAAAGCCCACGGTCTACACGTTAAGGCTTACTTTAAAATTGGAATTTCAAGTGCCGTTAATTATATCAATGATGAAGGGCTTCTAATGGCACCAGCCTACGCTGTTCCAAAGATGCTTGGTAAAGTTGATATGAGACTTCAAGACTTTGATTTTTACGAAATCCATGAGGCCTTCGCTGCTCAAGTTCTTTGTACTTTAAAAGCATGGGAATCAGAAGAGTTTTGTAGAACAAAACTTGGACTTGATAGTGCTCTAGGTTCAATTGATAGAACAAAGATGAATGTGAAAGGTGGAAGTTTAGCACTTGGCCACCCATTTGCTGCTACTGGTGCACGTATTGTGGCAACTCTTGCAAAACTATTAGATGAGAAAGGAAGCGGGACGGGACTTATTTCAATTTGTACAGCAGGTGGAATGGGCGTAACTGCAATCCTAGAAAAATAATGACTAGTTTCATCTCTCGCGACAGCTTAACTATTACTCTTGGATCTTTAGAGCTCCAAAAGCTAGTCTGCGTCGAGAGAGATGCTTCATTTTCTGAGATTATTGAGAAAATGAATGAAGAATCGATTGGTTCTATCGGTGTCATCGAAAACTCAAAGCTTATTGGTATCATCACAGAAAAAGACTTCCTTACAAAGTTTCATCGCATTAAGGAATGTTGTGATAGTGATTCAGAAATTGATATCACGACAGTCATGACAAAGAACCCAATTGTTTTTTCTGAAGAAAAAGATTTATTGGCAGCAATGAAAGTCATGACATCACACGACTTTAGACATCTTCCGATAAGAAAAGGAGATTCTCTTGAGATTATTTCCGTAAGAGATATTTTAAATATTATTTGCGAGAGTTTTAAGGATGACCTTTCAAAATACCAACCAATTAAACATTGGAATAAGGAAGAGCCGGCACTGCAGGAAATTGATATTCTCGAATTTCCTCGCAAGGGCAATGGTATATCTGCCGCCGTTTTTGAAACACCTTTAAAGAGAATCTTTAATCCGAACTTTATTCATATCGACTATGCTGAAACAGTTGAAGCCTTGATAAATAAAATGGTTTCAAATGAAGTTCATGTAGCATTCGTCATGGAATATGAAACAGCATTTATTGGTATCATTACTGAGCGTGATTTATTAAAAAAGGTTTACTCTAAGGAAATTCCTTTAAATGCGCCCACTTCTGATTTAATGACACCTCTTCCTGACTTTCTATCTGTAACTCATCAGTTTGGAAATGCTCTTAAAAATATGCAGGCTTTCGACTACCGCAATATGCCAATCGTTGGTCAAGACGGCTATCCAATAGGGAATGTAACTCTTTTAGATTTAATGGGACTATTTTATTCGCAACTTGTAGATTTAGATTAAGTAAGTAATTCTTCTACAAATTTCTCTGTCTCAACCGAAGCATTACCAACAAGATGAAAATCAAAACTATCTGAGATTTGAGTGGACTCAAGATTAATTTCAATCGTCTGAACGCCTCTTTCTCTGGCCGTATCCACGAACATGGCCGCAGGGTAAACATGCCCCGATGTTCCAATAGCTACAAAGAGGTCACAAGAATGTAATTCAGTATCAATTTTATCCATATGCATTGGTCTCTCTCCAAACCAAACAATATGAGGACGAAGGTTTCCTTCTTTGAGGCAGCAAGGACAAGGTGTCGTTGCATGAATATCTTTTTTTATTGTGAGCGATCGACCTGTTTCGATACAACGCATTTTCAAGAGTTCTCCATGCATATGAATCACGTTTCGCGAACCTGATCTCTCATGAAGATCATCAACATTTTGAGTGATGATAGTAACAATTCCATTAAACTTTTCTTGAAGTTTTGAAAGTGCAAGGTGTGCAGGATTCGGGTGAACCTCTCCACTTAGAAGCTGTTGTCTTCTTAGATTATAGAAGCGATGAACCAGTTCTGGGTCTCTTTGAAAACCATCTGGAGAAGCTACTTCGTAGACACTATGATTTTCCCAAAGACCATTAGAGTCGCGGAATGTCATAATGCCGGACTCTGCAGAAATACCTGCTCCAGTTAGAATCACGATATGTTTTGGTTTCTTATTAAGCTTCACAATATATATTTTATACTATTAAATTAAAGGATAAAAGGAAATATATGGAACCATTATCACAGGCAATATTAGGTGTTATGGGTCAGGGACTCATTGAAGATAAGAAGCAAGATACAAGGAAGATTAAAGGGTGGCTATTAGGGGTGCTTGGCGGCATTGCCCCTGATATTGATTATCTCATTCGCATTGATTCTGATCCGCTTTTCACGATCGAATACCACCGACAATTTACTCATTCATTATTTTTTATTCCTTTTGGAAGTCTTCTCATTTGTTTCGTTCTCAAATTATTTAAGATCAAGGTGAAAGATAGTTACCCGTTTGTTTTTCTTGGTTATGCTACTCACGGCCTTCTTGACGCTTTTACAAATTACGGAACACAATTATGGTGGCCTTTTTCAAAAGCTAGAGTCGCCTGGAATTGTGTTGCTGTTGTTGATCCACTTTTAACGATTCCGCTACTGATATTGACTATTCTCTTCATTCGTTCTGGCAAGAAACTTTTTAACTGGATCTGCTGGAGTTACCTCGTTCTTTACTTAAGCTTTGGTGCCTTCCAGAAAATCCGTGTTCGCAAAGTGCTAGAAGATAATAATGGTTTGACTTCAAAAAATAGTCGCGTGATGATCAAGCCAACCATTGCAAATAACTTCATCTGGCGTGTTATTGAAGATGACGGTGAGCAACTTCACTTCTCTGCAGTTCGCCTAAGTCTATTTGGAGAGAATATCTTCTATCCAGGGGAAAGTGTGGTGAAAGTAAAACCAGACCAGGTTAAGGTCCTACTTGGTGAAAATAAAATTCAAATCTACGATTATGAAAGATTTAAGTACTTCACTGATGATTATCTCTTTTGGCTTGATGATAAATCTATTGCAGATGGCCGCTATAGTCTTCTACCTTTTGCAAAAGATCCTATTTGGCACATTGAATTTTCTCCACAGGGTCTAAGCTCTCACGTATCTTATGTGACAAAGCGACGTCCAAGTGAACTCGATAAACAACTTCTAAAGAAGGTGTGGCTTGGACAGAAGTTAGAGTAGTCTTAAGAGTGTTTCTCTAATTTCTTGATCGATATCATGAGTCTTTGTTGGAAGTGCAATAAATTCGCCTTTAAGCAATAGAGGGCGAAGCATCTCAAAAGAGCTCTGACTATTTTCAAAATTTACGATGGGATCACCCTCTGAGTGAATACTAAAAAGGTCAAAATCAATTTGTGAATTAAGCATATCGTACCGGTAGTTACAATTTATCCCAATAACTCTTCTCGTTGGAGCATAGACCTGTCCTAGAAAAGGTGAGAGGTAACCACCCTGACTATATCCCACAATCGTCGTGAGCCTATTCTCCGGATTTATTCTTGCCAAAAATGAGCTGAGCACCGAGCATGGATACTTGAAGTCGATATAATATTTTTGTTCAATTGTATTATAGAAATACCAAGCAAAACGGTATGAGATTTTATCGGCCCTTTGCTTTGGCATTGGAAACACACCATTTGGAATGATACAGTGATACTCATCAGTAATGATGTCTTTTAAAGACTCGTATATCTCCTGCGCATTTTGCCCATATCCGTGAAGGATAAGTAGCAGCTTCTTCGCGTGAGGATTTCCAAATTCTAAAAAATCTACTACAGACTCGGCCGGGACTAATATTCTCTTGCATTTCTCTATCATCAAATCATGATATACTACTTTGAGTGCTATTTTCAATTAAAGAATAGGTGATAATTGGACACAGTTTTTATTGAGGAAATTCTACTAGAAACCTTCTCATTCTATGAGTGGCAAAATATCGAGAAAGTTCTCATCTCTCTCAATCCCCAAGACCTCATCCTTATCGAATCCATTACACTTGATGAACTTAAAGAATCAATCGAAGTTCTGATCAAGCGTGGGCAGTTAGAAAGTAAAAAAATTAATGGGGAAATACATTACCGAAGATTTCAAAAGCGAACTTGGGTTCAAAAAATCAAGTCTTTCTTCTCCTAGTAACTGCACCCGCGTAATGGTGTTGGAATTATCGTAAAACTAATCGCAATCGTTATGACGAAGTTTTCATTTTCAGGAGTTCATATCATATATGAAATCTACTTTGTTATAGCTTAAATCTAGATACTTATTTTAATGATACTCAATTTCTAACACCATTCGAATGGGGCAGTTAATCAGAGAAGAGCCATCATAATCCAAAGTGAACCAGCTGTCACAAGTGGAATCGTTAGATTGTCATCTATCTTAAGTTCAAGAAGATCGAAGAGTGTCACAATAGATGAACTAATTAGTGAAACAAAGACCAACTTAAATCCACTAAATACTGGAGAGAGAACAATTAGGTGAATGATAAGTGCAGAGATCAAAAAAGCACTCGAGCCTTCAACTGTACGATGTTCTTTGATTTTTCTTTTTCCAAATTGAATTCCAATAATTGCAGAAAAGGGATCGCTAATAGCGAGCGTGAAAATTGCAACAAGAGAGATTTCTTTTGGGAAAGTCAATACCGTTAAAAGTAGTCCCATGAGAAATGGAATTGAAGCTGATTCTTTTAGTTGCTCTTCCGCACGTAAAAGATACTTTGAGGCCTCGGTAAATATACTTTTAAACTCTGGATAATTAAGTCTTACTTGTTCAAGAATATAGAGAATACATGTGGCTATCCCAAGGATATGTATCGCTTGTTGATACGTTAAGAAATATTTGTAAATTAATCCACAGCCCATTCCCATTGAAATATGGAATAAACGGCGAGGTATATGAAGATCTTTTCTACTTTTTTCGATATTTTCCATGGCGAGATTATAGCAGAGATTTTATTCTTATTCTTCAAAAATCATTTTCTTCTCTTGCAAGGCCATTAATGTATCTTTTTGGTAGAGAATACCCTCTAGAACTTGGTTTACGGGATTAACTACTGGGAGGATATCCTTTCCAGACATGAGAAAGATATTCTTGGCCCCTTCAAGAGTTGAGTTCGAAGGAATAAAGACAGTTTCTCCTATCAGAATACTTGCCGTGATTAGGGGGTCATCATCTTCTTGCGCCACAATTTTTCTAATTGATTCAAGATTAAGAGTTCCAAGAAAACAATGATTCTTGTCAACCACTGGGTAGAGTGCATAATTATCATCAATGAATGTTCTGATACTTGTGAGATTAGCGTCGGACTGAATGGCGATAATATCAGTGTGAATAAGCTCATAAATGGGACTCTTTGTCTTTTTCGGATCTTGTTCTTTTGCCGCCGTTACGTTTTCTTGAAATAATTTTAAAATATCAAGAAGATTAAACTTTAGCTTGGTTGTCTTATCTGGAGCAGGACTCCATTGTTCAATTTCCTTTGATTTAAAAAGAGCAAACTTCAAAAGGAAAGGACCAATGATTTCAAAGATAAAAATACTTGCAACAACGGTATTGAAAATAATACTCGCTGAGGTTTCTTTATAAATCGTTACTTTTGCAACAATCGCAAGGGCCGCCCCGGCGTGGGACATTACTGACATTCCCTGGTAATTTTTTACATTTTCATCTTTAAGGTCAACAACTTTTGCAGCAAGATAAGAGCCACTAAGAATTCCTGTCATCCTCGAAATGATATAAATGACACCAATTATTCCGACATTTTCAACAAGGCCTGAAAGCTTGATATGGGTACCAGCAAGAACAAAGAACAGCGCATAGATCGAGCCCCCCATGTTCTTCACCGTCTCATGAATAGTCTCGCCTTCAACAGAAGCATTGGCCACGGTGAACCCAAGAAAGAGTGAAATAATAAGAGGGTCAACACTTAGATATTCAGCTAAAGACTGACCAAAAAGAATAACGGCGATAATCGCAAAGAGAATATTACCAATACGAGTTTCATATCTCTCAATAATCGTTAGAACAATACCAAGAATAAAGCCAAAGACAATTGAACCAAATACTTTCCAAATCGTTTTAAAAATTAAAACTGGAGAGTGGCTAAGCTTTCCTTGCCATACACCAAAGTATTCAAATCCATTCATTACCACAAGCGTAGAAACAATCGCAATTAACGTTGCAAAAGCCAGATAGATTTTAATCGAATCCGTAAGTTTTCCTTCCGCATTATATTCTTTCAACACCAGTAGCGTCGTTGGCGGTGCTGCTTCCACGGAAACAAGTGCTAAGAAGAGTGAAACGATGAGAATCGTTGTAATGTCATAATTGCCAAGAGTGTAAAGAGAGACGATAAAGAGAGCGAAAACAAATGTGATGGTAAGGCCTACCGCCACGACAGAGTAAAGAATTTGCTCCTTCCTCATTTTCGATAATAGGGCCTTATTAAACTCACCACCAATATTAAAAAGAATCATTCCCAGGGCAAGGTCGTTAAAATATTTAAAAGAATGTGAGAAGTCTTCCGAGAGAAATTCAAGCCCTCCTGGGCCTAGCAAAACACCGAGCATGATATACCCAGAAACTTTTGGAACCCCAAGTTTCTTTGCAAGTTTCCCTATAATAAGACATAGCACCAAGGTGATACCAAGAATTGGGACCGTGCTGTTCAATGTATCGATGAGCTCACTACTAACCACAACAATTCCTCAACCCTTTTCCGGGCTAAACTTATCATTATTTAAGCCACAAAAGCAGCTAATAATATTGTAGTTTGATTTAAGTGAAAGTTCTGCATAAAAATTATTGTATTAAGATAACCCTGATTTAAAAGCTCTAAGTCATAGAAATCTAGACGCGTTCAGTAATACTTTTACAAAAGAGAAATAAACAATTAAACTTTTAGCGGTATCTATCTAATATTGTACAAAGAGGTTCACTTGAAGCGTAAAATATTTGGCGCTTTTGTCATTCTAATCGCACTTGGTAGTATTATTACCTACCTACTAACTCAATATACTCTCTCTCGTGGAGTAAGGGCCGGAAAGCTTGTAAAGCTCTCTCAAACAGGTATTCTTATCAAAACTTACGAAGGCACTTTGGACCTTGGAAGTGGAGACGAGCTCACATGGCAATTCTCTATTCATGATTCTGAAATTGGAGAAGAGCTTGCCAAACAAACAGGAAAGCAGGTGAGACTTGAGTACCGAGTACTTCTTGCAAAATTATTTTTCACAACTCGTTATGATATTGTCTCTTGGTCATTAGAAGGAGATTCGCAATCGATGAATCTTCTTTGTCGACTTGTTGATTTCATGAGAGATAATGCTTCTGTAGTCGAATATCTAAGGCCAATTATTCAAGAAAGGGATCCTGAGTTACTTCGAAATATCAGGGAATGTCAAAAGTAACTGCCCCCGGGCAGTGGTGTTAGCATTCCCAAATTCTCATTGTGATAACACATATAAATTTCCAGATGTTTCCTCAAGGCATCTGGACATTTCGTCGTCCCCCATGTCTTTCTAATTAGTTTTCCAATTCCATCTCTAAGCATTGCGAAGTTATGATTCAATGTAAAAATTGGATCAAACCCTAATCTCTTTAGCTCCCCTTGACCAGTTGAACATCCTCGACCACCTATGAATTGCTGATGAGTAGCCTGTGGTAAATAAGTTCTAACCACGGAATTATAGACACTATGATCATCAGACTGTACGAGTGCGTTTGGTTTTACACAGTTTTTGATTTCTCCAAATAAACTTCTCAACTCTCTTAGATGTTCACTCTTGCGCTTCCCATATTTTCGTCGAGATTTCTCTGCAAGCAAACCGTTCGCAGGTATTCGAGAAACTCGAAAACCAAGTATTGATCGATTCTTTGCGTTTACCACCATCGAAATCGACAAAGGTTTCATCTTAGTATGCTCAATTGTAATCAGATCATCGAATTGAATATGCTCAACTTGCTTCACGCGAAGGTATGCTCGAAAGTTCTTATTCTTTATTGCGCATCTCTTTGCATGATAATCTAGTTTTCTAGCAACTGTTTTGGGATTGATTCTCAGAACTCGTGCGATTCGATTCATCGACATCTTAGAACAAAGAAGTTCGTAGACCATGCGATTAACTCGTCTCTTCATCTGTCCTTTTGCTAGAGAAAAAGTGGAGCTTGAGAATCGAGTGCCACAACTTTTACATTTATAGCGTTGGATGATTCGAGAGTCATCACGTCGTTTGAACGTTCCATCTTTGATAATTGATTCGCGTTTTTGGTGGTAATTACAGTTTTGATTAGGGCAGCCGTGTTTCATACAGCTTCAAATGCAATATAAGAACAAGTTGATTCTTTGTAATTATTGAATATTATTGAGTAGATTTCGGTGCGAATTCAAAAAATGAACTTCACTATTTTAAATCTAACACCAATCCTCGGGGGCAGTTAAGCTAGGCCCAAAATAAAAATGTTAAAACCGTGAGCGTGATTGGAAAAACAATAACCACACAGAACAACAAAAGATTAAAAAAGAACCCATCTAAGCTATTATCTTTTTCTTTAATTTCTTTAGACATTTAATCGTCTCCTAATGACACATATGAGTGTTATAAATATAAACCACTCGATAACCAATTGTAGAAACACCAATGATGATCAGGACAATAGGAATTGTGCGAGGTAGCTTTATTTGTAATGGTTTTAAAATTTTTTGGAAAATTTCTGGCGCAAATGTGAGAACTGGCATTGTCCCAAGCCAGAACGCGACAATGAAGGCTAGTGAGTAAATTGAGTTTGCCGCCGTGATAGAGAGAATAAGAATAGACCAAAGAAGTCCACATGGAAGAAGAACGCTCGCGCTTCCACCGAAGAAGCTTCGAAGGATTTCTTGGTCTCTAAATTTCTTATAGAGATTTTGCCACAGAGTAATATTTAAGTTTTCTAAAAAAGCATGCTTTGGTGTGTAGCTCTTCCACTTTAAAAGATTTTTAAGTCCGATATAAATAAATAAGCCTCCCATGATAAGGGCCCCAATGATTGAGACGGTCTTATTTCCATTTAGTCCAAGCGTTCTTAGACCTAGGAGTGGAAGAATCACTCCGATGAGCGAATATCCAAGGAGGCGACCTATATGATAGGAGAGAACTCCTTTCTTATTTTTGGTCATGGCGACGACGAGACCACCGCACATGCCGATGCAGTGGGTACTTCCTACGAGGCCTGAGATGAGGCCTGCGAAGATGATGAAATAAAGTGGGTGAATACTTAAATCAGTTAATTGGTCCAACAATGGAAACCTCTCTGATTATTTCTTTGTTATTGCTTAAATCCTTAACTTTAAACTTTATCTTCTTACTTCCTTTTTCTAGAATTTCCTTCTTAAACTTTAAGAAGACGTTGACGCGGGCATGGTTCTTTTTTAGAAGATATGGATTACGTGGAACTTTTAAATCAATTCCAAGGTTCTCTTTTTCTAGTACGTCAATTTCAACTTCACGATCTTTGAGCTCACCACTTTGATCTAGAGTGATTTGGAAGTGGTTGAGGATTTGACCTTCTTCGTTGTGCATGACTGTGTATGGAGTACCTAGACCTTTAAGGATTGTCACATTCATATCTGTTGAAATATTCAATGAATAAATCAGACCAATAATGATGACAACAATAGCGCTTAAGTAAACCATGTTTCGAGGACGTAGGATTTTTGCTTTGTTTCCTTCGATATTTGCGAGGGAGTCGTATCGGACTAAGCCTTTGGGGCGATTTGTCTTTTCCATAATGTCGTCGCAAGCATCGATACAGTTTGTGCAGGCAATACATTCAAGTTGCATTCCTCGTCTGATATCAATTCCTGTTGGACAGGCCTTCACGCAAGCGTAGCAGTTGACACAGTCGGCGTGTTCTTCTTTCTTCATTCCTGGTTGACGACGAGGTTCACCGCGTTTTTCATCGTAAACAACTGTCATCGTATTCTCATCCATCATTACGGATTGAAATCTTCCATAAGGACATGCGATGATACAGAACTGTTCTCTAAACCAACCAAAGTCGAGTAGGAAGATCGTTGTGATAATAAGCATCGCAAAGAATAGGGTTTTATGTGCCATCGGCGACTGGAGAGAAATCGCAAGTAGTTCGTGAGTTCCAACAAAGTACCCAAGGAATGTATGAGAGATATGCAAAGAGACAACAGTGAAGAGAAACCACTTTAAGCTTCTTTTCCAGATTTTTTCAAAATCCCACTTTGCTTCGTCGAGTTTTTGTCTCTGTCTTGGATTTCCTTCAACGAGTATTTCGATTTTTCTATAGATGGTATCGATGAAAACTGTTTGCGGACAGGCCCAGCCGCACCAAACTCTACCCCAGATACTTGTGATAAATCCGATTGTGAAGACGAATCCGAGAAATAAAAAAAGTAAGAGTGGGGCGTTACTAGCAAAGAAAGAATAAGAGAAAAAAGTGAATTCTCTGTTTGCAATATCAAGTTTGATTGATTGTTTTCCTCCGATGTAAATCCAAGGGAGAATAAGATAGATGGCTATTAAGAACCAATAGAACAGGGATCTTCTCTTTCTCCAAAAACCTTTTACTTCTTCAGGGAAAAGGAAGATCCGATGACCTAATTCATCAGTTGTTCCAAGACGTTCTTCGTGTAGTTCAAATTTATTTTTACTCATGCCCAATTCCAGTAAGAACGGAGTGGAAGAGACTTCCACTCCGGCTCATTATTTAATTAATTCACCTTGTGGCTCTTTAGCTTCTGGTGGGTTTGTTCCGTGAAGAGTTAAAACATAAGAAACTACTGACATAATTTCTTCCTTGCTTAATACTTCTCCCCATGCAGGCATCCCATTTTCTTCAACACCTTTAAAAACTACAGGATAGATCGTGTCTGCTCCTACGTGATCCTTAATGTTGATCCAGTGATCGTCTGTAAGGTTTGGTCCAATATCCCCACGACCGCCTTCTGCGTGACAAGAAAGACAGTTCTCTTCATAGACAACAGCACCTTTGGCGACACCATCATTGGCAGCTATCCAAGAATTATACTCTTCAAGATTGAAGTTGGCTCCATTTGCGGCTTCGGCTTCCTTAATTTGTGTGATTACGGCCATGTCTTTCTTGTATTCATCCATTAGAGTTGGTCCGTCCATCATCACGTAGTACATGAAGTATGGAACAGCGAATACAAAAGAGAGAATCCACGTTCCAAACCACCAACTTGGAAGTGGGTGATTAAGTTCGTGAATACCATCGTAATCGTGTTCTAGTACGAGATGTTTTTCATCTTCGTGTAAAATTAGATTTTCTTTATTATCACTCATAAAATTCTCCGGCCTATTTTTTTAGAGGTCCATCATTTAGTGCATTAGATGACACAGATTCATAAACTTTAGAGCTCCCTTTACGAAAGCTCCAAATGACTACACCGACAAAAACACTTACAAATAAAAGCAATGCAATTGTTGGTAGAATATTCATATTTACAGCGGCAATAGCTTCTTTAAACATAATTACTCCTTGTCTGAAGTATCGATACCTAAACGTTGTAGGTAAGCGATAAGTGCAATAATTTGCTTGTTCTTCATTTCACTAGGAATTCCTTGTTCAACAAGACCCTTTGTGATTGACTCAGCTTGTTCCTGTGCAAGATCAAATGCTCTTCTCACTTCTTCATCACTGTATGGAACACCAAGTGCTTTCATTACTTTTACTTTCTTCTCAATCGAGGCGAAGTCAGTCTTTTTCTTAAATAACCAAGTATAGTCAGGCATGATTGACTTTGGAGTAACATCTCTTGGGTTCATCATGTGTCTATAGTGCCACATATCGTTGTACTTTCCACCAACACGTGCTAAGTCTGGACCGATTCTACGAGAACCCCACTGGAATGGTCTGTCATATACAGAATCCGCTGCTGTTGAAGGTTTGCCGTAACGAAGATTTTCTTCAGGAGTTGGACGAATTTGTTGAGAGTGACATACGTAACAACCTTCAGCGATATAGATATCTCTACCTGCTAACTCAAGTGGAGTGTATGGTTTTACATTTGGATTCTTCTCAATAAACTTATTAGAAAGTAGAGAAGGAATAATCTCAACGGCACCACCAACTAAGATTGCAAGAGTTGTTAGTACAGTAAATAGAATTGGTAATCCTTCTAGTCTTCTGTGAGGAGTTGCATTTGCTTCTTCTGAGGACGCGTTAAGCGGAGCCGCTGCAAACACTTCTTCTTTTTCATCTTTCTTAGCTAGCTTGATTGTCATGATTAGGTTGTAAACCATGATGATAAAACCTGCTAAAACAAGAACTCCACCAAAAGCTCTTACCCAGTACATCGGAACGATTTTTACAACTGTTTCAATGAAGTTTGGATAAACTAGTCTTCCGCCTGCATCGATTTGTCTCCACATAAGACCTTGAGTAATACCGGCTACCCACATTGACATCATATAAAGTAGAAGACCGATAGTTGCTGCCCAGAACTGTGTATTAGCTAGCTTTAAAGAGTAAAGCTTAGTTTTCCAAATTTTTGGAACTAGGTAGTATAGAATACCTGCAATCATCATGTAGTTCCAACCGATTGTTCCTGCGTGTACGTGTCCAACGATCCAGTCTGTGAAGTGACCTAAGTAGTTAACAGACTTGATTGAAAGTAATGGACCTTCAAATGTTGCCATACCGTAGAACGTGATAGCTGTTGCTTGAAATTTTAGAACTGGATCTTTTCTAACTTTATCCCAAACACCTCGAAGAGTTAGGAGACCGTTAATCATCCCCCCCCAAGAAGGCATCCAAAGAATTACTGAGAAAACCATCCCAACAGTCTGTACCCAGTCTGGAGTTGAAGAATATAGTAGGTGGTGAGGTCCCGCCCAAATATAGATAAATACTAATGACCAAAAGTGAATAATTGATAATCTGTAAGAATATACAGGTCTATTCGCTGCCTTTGGAACAAAGTAATACATTAGTCCAAGAAATGGTGTTGTTAAGAAGAATGCAACAGCATTGTGTCCGTACCACCATTGCACAAGTGCGTCTTGCACACCTGCGTACACTGGATATGACTTCATGAAGTCAACTGGCAGTGAGATCGAGTTTACGATGTGTAGTACTGCAACAGTTACGATAGTCGCGATGTAGAACCAAAGAGCAACATAGATATGTCTCTCTCTTCTTTTTACAAGAGTTCCGATGAAGTTAATTGCAAAAGCAACCCATACCACAGCGATAGCAATATCGATTGGCCACTCTAGTTCGGCATACTCTTTACCTGTTGTAATACCAAGAGGAAGAGTGATCGCAGCAGCAACAATAATTAATTGCCATCCCCAGAAGTGGAAGTTAGACAAGAAATCACTAAATAGTCTTGCCTTACAAAGTCTTTGCGTTGAATAGTAGATCCCTGCAAAGATTGCGTTACCAACAAATGCAAAAATCGCAGCATTTGTGTGAAGAGGTCTTAAACGTCCAAAAGTTGTCCACTCAAGGCCTAGGTTTAATTTCCAGTATGCAAGTTGGAATGCAACTGTAACACCAAGTAATAGGGCAACAACTCCCCATAACATTGTGGCCCCGATAAACCACTTGGTAATTTTGTCATTATAGGAGAACTCCTCTAATTGACCCGGGTTTTGTGAATTTGTACTCATAAATCTCCCTTCCTTTTAGTTTCTAATTTATCATCATCAAATAACATTCTTTTTGCTGGCGTATCGAGGTCATCGTATTGTCCTGATTTAGTTGCCCAGACGAAGAGACCTACAAATAGTGCTCCTAAAATAAGAGCGAGTGGGAGCATGAAATAAATTACATTCATTGCCTCTCCTTAAATTTTTCAATTTTTCTTATATTGTTCGTTCCAAGAAAGCTTGAAGCAAGTACTGTTAGTGAACTTACTGGCATAAATACTGCGGCCATTAGTGGTGTGATATAACCAAATAGGGCAAGTAATACGCCTGCTATATTATAAAAAAGAGAGAAGTAGAAATTTCTAAAGACTACTTTGTGTGTCTCTTTTGCAAGTATAATAAGATTATAGATCTGTCTTAAATTTTGGTTTGTGATAAAGATGTCACTTGCCCTCATTGAAAGATCAGCACTACCACTTACTGCTATTGATACAGAAGATTTTTTGAAAGCGAGAACATCATTGATTCCGTCTCCAACCATCAGCGTATCTGAGTAACCAGAAATAAGGTGGGCCTTATCTTCTGGTGATAAGTTTCCGTGAGCGAGTTTTCTCTCTAGTCCAAGTTCTGTAGCAACACTTGCAACTACTTCATTATTGTCACCACTGGCGATATGAATAATTTTCCCAAGCTTAATTAGCTTTTGAATAAGTTCTGGCGTAGAAGACTTTATTTTGTCACCAATCGTATAAGTCGCTATAAGTTCATCGTTTTCATAAAGTCCGACTTGTGCGTTTTTTGAATTTAATTGTTCTGCATCTTTAAGCTTACCAAAGTAGAAGTTGTGATTGTCTTCTTTTACACTTACTCCTGCTCCTGTTATTGAAAGAATGTTCTTGATACCTGCAAGCTTTCCAATTCTCATCCTCTTGAAGTGTTTTTTCAGTGAATTTGCAATTGGATGAGTCGAGACTTGTTCAAGTGTATTTACGATTTCGTGAATATAGCTGTCATTGTATTTTGATAGGTTTTTAAAAGAAATGATTTCAAATTTACCCTCAGTTAAAGTTCCTGTTTTATCAAGGAAGATGTTTTTAACTGACTCAATTCTTTCAAGGATATTCTCATTCTTAATGAATATACCTTGTGATTTTAAAATACTAAGAGTTCTAATGTAAGCAAGTGGAGTTGCAAGTGCTAGGGCGCAAGGACAGCTGATAATAACAATCGCGAGCGCTCTTTCTAATGCTGGATTTAGTCCAAAGTATTTCAGCTGATAGGCAAAAGTCGAGAGAGTGAGAAATGTTACTGCCCATACAAAATACTTCGATATTTTATCCGCACTTGAAATGATATTATTGTTTGCAAGTTCTGAGTTCGTAATTGCGGAAACAATTTTTCCAAGTCTTGTTTGATTATCAGTTGCAGTAACTTCTAAAATTATCTCTTCTTCAAGGTTAACACTTCCTGCAAATATTTCTTCGCCACTATTGATCGATAGTGGGCGACTTTCTCCAGTTATTACAGAGTTGTCAATTGAAGCAGCGTAACTTCTTAAGACTCCATCGAATAGTATCTTTTCGTCTGTTTTAAATTTGACGAGGTCACCTTGTCTAATGAATCGAGAGTGTGTAAGTACCTCTCTTGATCCTTCTATCTTTGTTACTTCATTGTTTGTAAAAAAAGTATTAAGTCCTTTGTTGTTTAATCCCTGTTGAGTAGCTTTTTTAACAAAGTAGCGACTAAGGAGAATTAAAAAGACAAGTGTTGTAATTGAATCAAAGTAGTTGTGCTCACTACCAGTAAAAAGACCAATAGTTGAAAAAACAAACCCTGCTAAAATTGCTAGGGAGAGTGGCATGTCGATTGAAATTGATTTCAATTTAAGTGCCTGAAGGGATGTTTTGTAAAATGGCATCGCGCTGTAAAAAACCACCGGTAGGGATAGTATCAAGCATAGCCAATTAAAAGCATCTTTATAAATTCCGTCAGCTCCAGCATAATTCGAAACAGCGTATATCATGATATTACCCATGGCCGCGCCGGCAACACCTATTCGTAGAATTTCACTTCTTTCTTCTTGTTTTTGAAATTTCTTAGATGTGTCACCTAGAGCGATTGGGTGAGGGTAATAACCTAGTGAAGTTAATTCTTTCGCAAGAATTGAAATCTCTAAGTCTTTTGAAAACTCGAACATCGCAGTTGACTCAGCGATATTGAGTCTTGCATTCTGTAATCCCAAAATGAAGTTTGGAGTTTTTTCGATTAACCAAATACAGGCCATGCAGTGCACACCTTCAAGATAGAATGATACTTGCTTCTTATCATGCGCTGTTCTCACAAACTCCGCTTGGAAGTCTTCTGTGTTCATATATTCGAAACTTCCCTTATCCTTTGAAATTGGAGAAGGGACAAAGTCTTCTTCTTCGTTTCTAAGCTCATAGAACTTATCAAGACCTTTAGTGTGTAAAATGGAATAAACAGTCTTACAGCCATTGCAACAGAACACGTCTTCGTTTTTGAAAATAGCAACCTTTGCATCAAATGAATCGTTACAATGTTTACACTTCAATGTGTTGATAGGTTCTGTACTCATTCTTTATTCTTACTTCACTGGTCTCAGTGTTAAAATGTCACATGGTGAAAATTTATTCATGTAGCTAATAAATGAACCTTCAAATAGTGTTTCGAAACCACTTTTCTTTTTTGCTCCTAAAACACAAAGAGTTGCATTCTTATCTTTTAGATAATTTAAACATCTCTCTTTTGGATCATGATCAAAAAGAGTTTCAACAGTGTAGTTCTTAATGCCTAGTTCTTTTGCAAATTGCTCTAGCACTTGATTCGTCGCTTCTGTCATTTGCGGGATTTCATTTTCAGTTGGGAAAGTAAATACTGAAAGCTCATTAATGTACATTTGTATCTTGTGACAATGAACGATGTGTACAGTCGATTTTTCTGCATCTAAATGTTGTTTTACTTTTTTTAATTGTTCTAAAACTTCAGTCTCTAAAGTTGCGAAAATAACGGCTTTTTCCATGAGAATCTCTCTTTTTAAGGTTCTGTAATTAATAATGATCTTACGATTTAAGTATATCAAAAAACATGATCTGGATCACTTTTTTAAATGAACTTTATATCGCTAGAAGCTGACTGATCTTATCGGAAAGATCGTCTTCGTTTTCGATAATTTCATTAAAATCACTGCGAGAGAGAAAACAAATATCACTGCCTGGCATAATAACTGCAGAATAGTTTACCGGTTGGTTATTAAGGAGTTCTTTAACTCCTAACAGACATCCAGAGCCGATAGTTTTTTTGATCTTTTTATTTTTTGTGAGATGAATATTTCCTGAGATAACAAGGTATGCAACAACTGGGATTTGACCTTCGTAAAAGAGATTTGAGGTCGCGGTGTAGGTGATGTGTTCACCGCGTTCTCTTAGTTGATGTAATGTGTTGTCTTCAATGTCAAATGTCATAACTGTATCTAGTTTCATAGTCAGAGTTTAGATTTTTTTTCTTTATCTAAATATGTCTTAAATCAGGTTTTTAATTGTTTTTTCTAGTAATTTAAGTTCGCCCATTCGATAAGTCTTTCTTCATCGACAACGATTAGTGCTTTACCTGCTTGGCGGATAAGTCCTTCATCTTTAAATTCTGAAATGAAGCGAATTAATGTTTCGTTAGCCGTACCAATCATTGTAGCCATTTCTTCTCTTGTTAATTTAATATCAAGAAGGAATGAACCATCATCTTGTTTTACACCGTGCGATTCTTTTAAAAGAAGTAGAAGTTCCGCAAGTCTTTCTCTTACGTTTTTTTGATGGAAAGAACTAAGCTTAGCTTCCGCCGCTCCCATATCACGACTTAGTTTATTAATAACATGAAGTGAGACGCTTGGTTTTTCTTCAATTACTTTTAGAATAAATTTCTTGTCAATAAAGCAAACTTTTGTATCTTCAAGAGCTGTTGCTGTTGCTGAATAATAGTCACTTGTAAAAAGAGAGCGATGACCAAGAACATCTCCACCTTTTGCAACTCTGACGATCGACTCTTTACCGTCAGGTCCAGTTTTCGTGACCTTGATATTTCCAGAGTTGATACAATAGATTCCAAAAGGGTGGTTTCCTTGAACGAAGAGAGTTTGACCTTTTTTATAAGTATTAGTTACTTTATGAACTGACACTTCATCAAGCTCTGAGTCCTTAAGGTCGCAAAATATCCCTGTACCTTTAGAAGGGCAGCTTTGACATTTTTCTTCTTCTTTCACTTTTCTCATTTCTATTTACCTTGTGGTTTGCAAAAGCGCATAATATTTAAAAATTTTAATAATAACAATCTAACATAAGTCACCTGTAAATACATGACCTATGTCAGGTTTTAAAGAGAAAGTTGAAGTATTTATGAAGGTTTAATTGATAATAACAGAGCCGACCCGATAACCTTTCTCATTTATTAAGATATCTTGGTTAAGCTGGAATATCGAATCTTTAAGCTTTTGAGCTATATTACTGCGTTGTTTCTCTGTCAGTTTTTCAGGATTTTTAAATCCTATAAGAAGATCAATAGGGGCATCCCCAAGTTTGGCCGGCATGGATGTGGCCAGGGTGATTTCCTTGAGCATTTCCGGTGGAATGTCCCCATCGCTAAGGCCTCTGAGCGATTTACGCAGGCGCTTTTCAACCATCTCCCCATGGGCCGCAATTTTAAGTCTAAGCTCTTTTGGAGTGTTATCTGGAATGAAGCTCATACGGTACTGAGAAGGGTTGTCCTGCTTTGAAAATGATTTGATAATGTCTCTTTGATCATCTTTTGTCAGAGTTTCTTTGATCGTAACAGCGCAATCATCACCACTACATATAACATCGTGTGAGATGCCTTTTCGTTGAAGATCTTCACGAACAGTAAGTTCGAAATTCTTTTTTATACTATTGAAGTTCTCTGTTACTTCTCGTTCGCCATTTCGAATTGCCTTTATGGTGTCCTCTAAATTCATATTCTGTGCTTTTGAAGATGCAACATCTTTAGCAATTTGAAAAATATTCTGCGAGCCCATTCCTGTGACATCTCCAGTAAACCCTCCAAGAGTTGCATTATCAAGATGAGCAATCTCACGCTTAGGTACCCAAAGACCTGGAGTGAGACCATTGAGTTCCTGTATATAACTTAGAAAGTCTCTTGTCTCTCCGGTTGTTAGATTTAGACCATACTCTTTCTTAATGGTTTGTGTTAGTTTCATCATCTCAATGTCGTTAATTTGTGGGTCGTACTTCCTTAAAGTATCGATAAGTTCTGGTGAGATCGTTTTTTGATTCTTATCTAAAGTGACGAAATAGGGTGAGTCTTTAAATTTTTTGTTTGAAGATAATTGAAATTGAAATTTTTTTAGATTATCAACTTGTTCAGTTAACATCAGTCTTAAATCACTATATTTGACTAGCTCACTGTCTCGGATACTGTCACTTCTTAAAAAACTGCGAGATTTTTTTGATGCTAGCCCGGCCTGATCTGCTGTATCTGCAATTGCCCCTGAAAACCAATTTTGAGGCTGCTCTTTATTATCAAATAATCCGATGGCATTTATTTGTGAAGCAAACTCTTCATTACTTTCTTTGTAAACTTTTCCAAGCTCGGTTTCTAACTTTGTCCTAAGCTCTAGAGGCATTTCTTTTGGCAGAAATGCAAAACGAAGAGATTTAAAATCACTGTAGACTTCGAAGTCTACATCAGGGTAGTTAGCCAGAAGCCTTTTCATTTTTTGCATCATGATATCTTTGTGCAAATTTGTAAGTGATGTGACGGCTTCTTTATTTCCATAGGTATCGTTAAGTCTTTTTAGTGCAGAGTTTTCTACGTCAAGAAAAAAAGCTGCGTCTCCATCTTTTGCCGTATCAATCCAACGTTGGTTTAATCTTGGTGAAGTCAAGATGAAATGCGCGTACTCATGTTCAAGTTGCTTAGCCGTTTTTAATTTGGGTACATTATATTGAGAGACTTTTTTAAGTTTCGCTTTTTGATAGTTATCGACAATAGCGATCGAGGAATCATCAATGTCATGGCGCGATTGCTTGAGACCCTTGGCCCCGTATTTAATTCCTTTTCCTACAAATTCTCCTCCAATAGCGAGTGGGGCAAGAACCAAGTTTAAAGTAAAATCTTCTTCTCTATCTAGCAGTGACTGAGAAGAATTAAGACCTGCAAGAAAGTTAGTTTCCTCTGATGAAACTCTATTGGCCGAGATTGCTAAGTTTGCGGCCTCCATTGTCAGTCCTATTCCAATAGCGCAACCAAGACCAGCTGTGAGACCACAAATTCCACCACCAATTAGTGCCGTTCCAATCAGTGCCATATCGGTTTTGATTTCATCAAATGCTAAGTCGTCACGATAGCCTTGGGCCACATCACAAAGAAATTTCGGTGGACCCATTCTTTCAAGATAATTTTCTACTATGAGTGAATTAGAAAATACTTCATAAAGGTTGTTACTTCTTAATGAATTAAGCTTTTGCTTTGCCGATTGAACTTGTGCAAGACTTTCTTTTAAAGCAGTTTGTAACTCTTTTGAAATAACTTCATCTCTTTCTTCTCCGGAAAGATTGAGCTGTGAAAGTAGTGGCATTCTATCTAGACGCTTGAGGTATTGGTCTTCAAACTTCTCTTTGAGTTTTTTGTTTTCAGACTTAACGTGATTGTTTAATTGATTCTTCATATGATTAGAGCATGAGTGGCCGCGTAACGTTTTTTCGCTCTCTTTGATATAGTAAGTACCACTAGCATCCTGCTCGATGCACTTAATACGTGATGCCCCTTTCTGCATCCATTCTTGCTCAGATCTAAAATTTAAAAATTCTTTAGCTTCATTAAAAACTTTTCTCTCTTGACTCGTGAGAGTAGGAATATTAGTGTCTCCAACAAGATGCTCTATTTTTTCTTTTCCCGTCGCAAGTGCAAGTTCTTGTCTCATCTTAATGAGATTTGATTTCGTGTTAGAAAGTAGATCTTCTGTAATTTGAGAGCACTTTGCATGAGATGATAAATTTTTAAGACAATTGATGATCAGTTGTGTTGCTTTTTCTTGTTCATTTAAAGTCGCAAGAGATGCTTCTTTAATTTCTTTCAATACATTACTCTTGTAGAGCTTTATATTTATTTCGTATAAGTTTTTTCCGAGTTGATTGAGGTCTTCCTCTTCTAGGATCTCGCCATCAACACATTTGATGAAGTAATCTTCATTATCCTCGTTATTATATTTTTGACAGGCCTTATACTGATATTCTTCATTTGATCTGACGATATGGGCGTTTCGATATTTTTCTCTGCTTTTTGTCTCACTTCTTGTTCCTGCATAAACAATTGTGTTAATACTTATGACTATAAGCAGTAGGCAAGTAGGAATAAGGAAAACGAACTTTCTCATATCGCTATCTTTTCGGTTAGTTAGAAGATTTTTATTAGTATAACTTACATTTATTATAGGGAGAAATAGATTGATAAGATGTTGAATTTGTTATAAATAGTAGCTCTCACCTAAGGATTTTTATGACCAAAGACAGTAAAACAAAGTTGCCAACGGCACCAAGTAGTTCAACTAATGTGATCGATCTCGTTTTAAAAGAGTCCAGGGCCTACACTTCGATGGAGCTAATCGAATCTTATATTGGAGAAGAGAAGTCTCTAGCAAATATTCCTATTCAACCTCTTTATGTTTCTCTACGTTCATTGCCGATTGAATTAAAGTGTCACGCACTTTCTTTAATGACTAAGGAGCAGAGGGAAGTTGTTTACGATCTTGATCTATGGAAGAAAGACGAGATTGATGTTAACGAATTTCAAAACTGGGTACGAGTAGCTGCACTTTCTCCTGATGATAAAATTCGTTTTGAATTTGCTCATGGGGTTGAGTTTGCATTATTTATAAAAGGAAAGTTTAATATTTGGACATTCGATGCGGAAGATCCTGAATATCCTGATCATGATTATTACTTCTTAACTGAAGATAACCTGCTTCTTTTTGAATATGATGAAACATGTGACATCGTGGATGAAACAAAGACCCTTATTCGTGAACTGTATTATGAACTAGGGGTAGAGAAGGCATATCAATATCTTTTCACAATTGTTTCTGATGGTTTTATGTCTCTTTCAGAGCAAGAGTATTCACAGAAAAAAGGTCGTCTTAGTGATTTTGGTTTCGTAGATTACTTCGACGCACTTGAAGTTCTATCTCCGTTACCGTCTGTATCTCACATTGATCTCTTTATTAATAAGAAAGAAGCTCTTACAGGCGAAATTGACAATATTGGAAGACTTCAAACTCTTCATCAGAACTCACTAGTCGCATTTGAGCAAGATCACGTAAGAATCTCAGAGGAGCTAGCTAAGGTTAGTGAAGAGAAGAGATTTCATTTTCTTCACTTTAATTTCATTCGACTGATAAATTCTAATCTTGAATTTCATGGACTTTTAAAAGATAGTCCAATTGCAATGACAAGAGTAGGAAAGGCGACTCGAAATCTTGTTAATCTGGGTATTAACTATATTCGCGGAACAAGAGAGTTTGGCGAAACTAGTGTTTTTGATGTTTTTGATTTTGTTGATGTTCATCGCGTGGGTCTCTCTCTCATTAGTGTTGTCCAAAAAAGATTAAAGAAGCATTTGCGATTAACTAATCTAGATGACTCAGATGAAAAATTTTTAGGGAATTATTTTGAAACTTTTCTTGATGACCTTTTTGCAATTGAAGCAAAATATAAAGGTGTGTCTGAACAGTCTGATGCTATCACTGAAAAGTCTCAGTGGGAAAAAGTAAATAGGGATGCAAATCTTCTTGTTTCACTTCTTCCTTTTATGAAGAGTTTTAAAGAAGCATTTGAGGCCCTGAGTAGTGAAGGACGACTATCAAATTCTTATTACCTTAATTACGATATCGATAGTATTGATTTTGAAGCGCTAATTCTTTCAAGTTTTGTGAATTTCTCTCTTGATAAATTCAAGAAAGAAGAGACTCAAAAGATGGGAGTTACTGTGACAGAGCTCAAATCATTTTATGGAAGATTCCTAGGGGAGTCTGTTAGCGATGATTTGTTACAGGCCAAAATTTCGGCCTTTATTCAGGCCTTTGGATTAGCTGAGATTAATGAAGTTGATAAGTACATACTAATACTGATCAATGAACATTTAGGTGGGTACAACCTCGAGGAACTTGAGGAATCTGAATTCAAGCATGTCGGTGGCCCTATTATTTTCAATACTTTATCCTAGTGTCAGCCCGACACTAGGCCTTATTTTTGAGAAATTTTTACAAATTTCGTTGAGAAAAGTTCAATAAAAATCCATACTCCGTTCACCACAGAGAAAGGGGGAGAGTATGAAAAGCTTTTTGAAGACAACTTTTGCATTATCTTTAGTATTAGGACTTATGCAATCAGTTCGCGCAATGGAGCATAAATTATCTACGATTTCAAATGATGAGGACGCAAACACTTATACGATTGGACTTGTAACAGACGAGGATAATCTTGAAGTTCAGCAGATTCTAAAAAAAGAGTTCGATGGGCGTGGTAATGTGATTTCAGTGGACAAGTATTCACCTGCAGATCTTGCAAAGGGTGTGGTGATGGTTAAGCGTAAGGGTTACGAGATTGTAAAACTTAAGGCGCAGAATTTTAATGCCACAGATAGTGCCGACCTTGATATGGAGGTTCTAGTTTCTGCTCTTTCAAAGGACAAGGAAACTTATGACCTGAAAGTTGAAAAGCAAGGAGAACAGTGGAAACTACTTCTCAATAACAGGGATGCTTCTAAGTTATTCTTTGTGACTAACAAGAAATTCATGATCGGAACAGTCGGGATTAAGGATGTAAAAATAAAATAAATTGAAGGCCTCGTTTGAGGCCTTTTTTTTTGCCGTCTTGCACTTGATTTTTATTCAAGCGATAATTAGAGAGGAAATTAATTATGTGCAGGAATAGGTATGGCAAAGATTTATAAAGATTTTAACGAACTTGTAGAACAGAATAAAGGTTTATTCAATGCTGTAGGCAAGTCAAGAAACTATGGAATCCTCGAGGCCATTTGGAATGCAAGAAATCATGAAGTAGAGTCTTTAAAAGGAAAAGTTTCAAAACTAGAAACAGCTAACAAAAATTTTTCTGATGATAATACTCTTTTAGAAAAACAAAGAGAGATACTTTGTCATGAGCTGAATCAATCTCAAAAGAAAGCAGAACTACTTTTAGTAGAAAATAAAGAAATTAAAAATAAGTATGATATTACTTTGAAAAAGTATCAGGAACTCGACTCGACTAGCCAGAGAAGAGAGCTTCAGTGTCGTGATATTATTAGTGAGCGAGAAGTTCTTGCTGCTCGAATTGAGAAGCTTTCAAGTGAAAAAGAATTATTAAAGCTTGAGATTTCTGAAACAATCGAAGGTGCAAAAGCTGAAATAGCAAAAAGAGAGCGTGAGATCGAGCAATTAGCATTCTTACGCGATGACCTGCAAGCGCAGGTAAGTTCGTTACAATCTCAAATCACAAATCTGACAACTCAAAATGAGAACCTCGAAGTATCATTAGAAAGATCAGCAGATAGAATTTCAGAGCTTAAGTCTACGGTTGAGAGAAGTCAGCTTAATCTCAGTACGATTAAGAAAGAACTTGCACAAAAGCGCAATGAAGTTGAGTACTTCTCAGAATGCTTTGCAAAGTTTGAGGGTTCTCTTAAAAAGAAAATGAACCTCAAAAGAATTGACTCAGAAGTTTCTCAGTAATTTAAATAACGCTCAAGATTTCTTTTAGAAATTGAGGCTGGTTCTTATAGTTAAGTGAAGTCATGTAGATCCCAGGGCTCTTTAGTCCTGGAAGCTCTTCAATAACAATTGAATCCGTTTTCTTGATAACGTGATCAGGAATAACAGCAATTCCCACACCATTTTTTGCAAGTTGAACAATCGTTGAGATATTTTCAACCATAATTATTTGCTCACTTCTTTTCTTGCTAAGCTTGAAAAGATTATCACCCTCTGAATAAACGATCCAGCGGTACTCGTGAAGTTTTTTGCGGTTTACTGCTTCTTTACTGATCAGCACAAGTTTCTCATCAAAAAGTTTCAAAGAACTTACAAGATCAGTCTGAAGATTCTCTGTTGAGAAAATAATATCAAAGTTACCAAGCTCGATACCTTTTAATAGTTCTGGCTGATCGCCAATATGGATGTGCATATTACGATTATATTTCTTGTAGTAGCGAAGAAGGATAGGTGTGAACCATGTTTTTAAAAGTCCACTTAGGATTCCAACTTTAAGTTGTCTTGTATCTTCCTTGTCAAATATTTCGTTAGAGATACGATCAAAGTGTTCACAGGCCGCGTAGAATTCCTTCCCCTTTTCTGTCAAAACAACTTTCTTACTTGAGCGAATAATAAGCTCTTCACCAATAGACTCTTCAAGAAGTTTTACTTGTCTTGAGACGGCTGACTGAGCAATCTTTAAAATGTCAGCGGCCTTTGAAAAGCTAAGGTGTCTTGCTGTAAGTACGAATGCTTTGACGTAGCGATAATCCATGAAAATCTACTTCCTTATTATTGGTTAACCATTGGTGGAACAAGATCTTCTCTTTTTCTCCAGAACTTTCCAAAGTATTTCTTCTGATCAAGATTCGTTACAGTGAATCCTTCATTATTATTTTCAATATCAAGGACGTAATCGATAACCGTTTCACCTAAGTAAAAAGCAGCGAATGGATCAACAAGAACTTCAAGATCCTGCTCATTTGTTACTTTAACTAACATATCGTCATCTTTTCTATCAGTGAAACCTACAGAGTATGTGAAACCCTCACATCCTTTTCCAGAGATCAGAAGACGAAAGTACTTACCAGCTAGGGTAAAGTCATTTTCAATCATCAACATTAGCTGTTGCATCGCTCTGTCTGTAAGAGTAACTTTTGGAGGAACAATAAGATCTGCATCAATTTTGTTAACTGACCTAGTTTGGGTCATTTTTCCCTCGATTCCAGCGCGTAAAGCGTGGTGATATAGCTTTGTGTTTGTAATTGTGTTAAGTTGTAAGATGATTACTACCTAAAAATGGGACCGTTTTACAAGTACTTTTTGAGGATTTTTTATGAAACTGCAATATAAATTATCGATTCCAGAGCCACACACGCATATGGCGAATATCACGATCAACGCAAAGCGCGAGAGTTCAGATAACTATCTAGATTTCTTTATCCCTTCTTGGTCTCCAGGATCATACCTGATGAGAGAGTATGGGAGAAATATTCGTATTTTTATGGCCCATAATAAACTAGGTGAGAGACTAACGACTAAACAAATTGATAAAGGAATTTTTCGAATTGATTTTTCTGCAAGTGATTTAAAACATCCTGAAGAACTTGAGTTCAGTGTAAAGTACGAAATATTTTGTCACGAATTAACTGTTCGTACATCACATATTGATCAAAGCCATGCATTCATTCATGGACCAAGTACCTTTATGGGTGTGCTTGGAAAAGAAATGAATTCGCCAGAGCTTGAGATTGAAATCAATCCGCTTTGGTCGAAAATTACAACAGGATTAACTGATATCTCTGAAAAAAGAGATGTCTTCCTTTATTCTGCTGCTGACTATGATGAGTTCATTGATTGTCCAATTGAAATTGGTTGCCACGAAACTGATGGATTTATGTCTCACGGAAAACCACATGAACTTGCTTTCTATGGTCAGTTTCTTTCGAATGGAATTAGTGAAACAAAAGTAAAAGAGGATATCAAGAAAGTTGTCGACCATATTCTTGCGACGATGGGTGGCGCTCCTTATGATCGCTATGTTTTTATGACCCACTTAGCTCCAGGACTTTTTGGTGGACTTGAGCATTTAAATTCAACGGCACTACAATACTGTAGTTATGAATTCTCACAAGAGAAAGGCTACAAGGGCTGGCTGGAGCTTGTGGCCCATGAATTCTTCCACCTGTGGAATGTTAAGCGTATTAGACCATTAGAACTTGGACCTTTTGATTATACAACTGAGGCCTTAACTCGTATGCACTGGTTAACAGAGGGGCTTACAAGCTTCATGGATCAGTACTTTATTTTTAGAACTGATTATTACTCTCTTGAGGATTACCTTGATTGCCTCAAGGCCAATATTAATCGTTATCAGCAAACTCCTGGACGCAAGTATCACTCTGCAGAAGATAGTTCTTTTAATTCATGGATTAAGCTCTATCGTCCAGATGAAAACTCAAATAACTCGTCAGTGAGTTACTACCTGAAGGGTGGACTAATCTTCTTAGTTCTTCATATGAAACTTTTAGAGCAGGGAAAGGGAGTTCTTGATCTTGTTGATGCTCTTTGGAAGAGATATCTTGCAAATCCTAAAGTTGGAGTTGTTGAAGATGAGGTTTTTGAAATGATCCGCGAAATCGGGGGTGAAAAACTTCGTGATGACTTTATCTACCTTGTTAAAGGTGTCGATGAAATTGATTTTGAAAGTCTATTTAACAAATTTGATCTCGTATTTGAATATGATGAGGCCAAGGCGGACCTTGGAATTAATGTTGAGTTTAAAGGCGATAGAGTCGTTGTTAAATCTGTTCGCGCTGACTCAAGTGCTCACAAGTCTGGACTTAATGCAGGAGATGAAATTTTAAGTGTAAACGGGCTTAGATTTCTTAAAGCAGATTATGATAATCGCGATAAGATTTTTATTGAGAACAAGCGCTATACACTACTCATTTCAAGACTAGGACATGTCATGCCACAAGAAATTTTGGTTGAAAAAGGTCTTCGTAGTATTAAGAGTATTAAGGTTAAAGAAGGCGCGAATAATAAAGAAATTGAAACAAAACTAAAAGGTTCCATGCCCGTTTAACAGGCATGGAACTTTATATTATTTAACAAGCTTTTTAAGGGCAGTAAAAGCATCTGCAGATAGAGCTTCTTGGTACTCTTCCCATACGTTAACTGCAATTTTTTCGCTTGGTTGTTTTGCAATAATACTTACGACTTCATCAAAAACCATATTAATCTCTTCGATTTCAGAATTGTAAGCAATCATTTCTGAAATTGTAAGACCAGCTTTCTTCGCATCTTCGATTCCGATATTTGAGAAAGTAATTTTTTCTGACTTATCATCGAGTAGAATTGCACCAGTTACGACACCAATGAGTCCTAACTTTTTTGAGCTACTTTCAAATGACTTTCCAGCATAAACCCAGCCAAGCCCGACAAGAGCATATTTTAAACCTACTCCATATGCGCCACCTAGAGTTGCAATTGAAGCAATTGCTGCGTGAGATGAGCTAACAAATCCTGTACTTAGAATAAGCGATAGTAATGCTACTTGAAGTTTCTTCACTTGTGTTCCCCCTGAAAATTGTATTCAGGGGTTATATAAAAATTATGGATTGAATGCTACTCTAAAGCAGACTTTTTGTATTTTTTACAGGCCAATTTTCGAGTACATGATCCCTCTGATTTCATCTACTTCATTGATAAAATCATGATAGGCATTGGGGCTGTGGATGAGCTGGCAGTTCTTTAATTGATCACAGACAATATTCTGCGACTGGTTATCAACCACGCGATCTTTCCCCGATTGGAAGATTAAAACGTTGGTCTTGTCTAATGCCTCAAGATTTTCTGTAACTTTTGAAGTAAATTTTAAAACTTGATTGACCCAGCCAAATGTCGAGCCCGCGGACTTAATCTCTGGGTGTTCTCGATAAATGAATTGGGCCAGTTCGTAGCGATCTTTTGATGTGGTATTGTAGTTGTCTAGGCTAAATGGTTTTGGGTTATATGGGCCTTGGAAAAAAGCATAGCTTTTTGCGAAACCAATATCGGATAAGAATGAGCTAAGCCAAGTTGCTAGTGGGCGAGGTATTCCACGGGTTGAGATTCCAAGCATTGGGGAAGATAAGAAGAGATTTTCAAAATGAATCTTTCCTCGTTTGGCCACTTCGAAAATAATATAACTACCCATACTGTGGGCAACCGCATTTACTTTTTTTAGGTCTGCATTTTCATTTAAAATTTTTGAAATAATTAATTCAGTAGATTCAAAGTATTCATTGAAGTCATCGATGTGAACCTTTTGGGTTCCTGGAACAACGTGAGTACTAAAGCCTTGGTTGAGGTGATCGATAATGAGAATACTCGCCTTTTTTTTCTTTCTTATATCATCGCCAATTTCAGTATACTTTAAGCCTGACTCATTTCTTCCTGGAGAGATGACATAGAGCTCGTCAGTTTCTCCCTTCGCAAAACAGTAGTGAATGTCATAGCTCTTGTAAGAAATTTTATTAGCATCAAAGCATGGACGATAGGTCGGGTAGAGTTCATTTTTAAAACGTTCAATGAGCTTGTTGGCAAAAACTAGTTGAGGTAGCAGTAATACCAAAATTAAGCTTTTCATTTCTTTTTCTCCAAGAGAGCAATGGCGAGAATGTAGTCCTCAGTATTTTCAAATAATATGTCACCAAGAGCGTCTACATTTCCCTCTATATAGAATTTTGAATTTTTGATAATTAAATCTTTTATGACAAGCACTTTTTCTCCGCGATAGTGTGGGAAGTAGGCCTTGTAAGCGGCTTCCTTGGCACACCAAAGATCAAGCAGTGGTAGTTCTTTGTCATCACTTTCAAGTAGAAAATACTTCTCAATTCCTGGTCGATACTTTCTTGTTCTCCACTCGATATCGATTCCAATTCCTTGGTAGTCGCTATGATTTGCGATGATTGCTGCGGCAGCATCCTTAGTATGGCTTAGGGAAACCAGGGTTTCGGGATTGTTTTTTAAATGATTAAAGGATTCGATTTCGAGTACTTCATGACCGAGATGATTTTTAGTTAGCTGGCTTAGGGCATAGCGGGATATTCTAAACCCTTGATTTGCTTCGGGGTGAAAATCCTCTGGGTGTGAAAATTCTACTCTTACGTGATATTTGTTCATTTTACATATTGCCGTTTCGCATTAATTTTGTCATAACTTCATTTAAGTTTAAATTAAATTTTTACATATGTTGAGGAGTATTTCATGATGCCAGATGAATTAGCTGCGATGATTGCAAAGGCTATTTTTGTTGTTTCTGCTGCGATGGTTTTATGTATGGCGAAGGCGAGAGCTAGTGAGATTAATTACTCTCAAATTCAATCTCCAACAGTTTTAGTCCGTTAATCTAAACAAACAAATCATAGACACAAATTCCTAATTTCTATATAATTTAGAAGATATTAATCCCCTCACACCTCAAGGAGTAAGAGAATGGGTGGTGACACTAATCCTTCTAGAACAAAGTCTCGTTCAAAAGCAATCAATCAATCAACAAGAAACTTCAAAAGACCGATGGACTCAGCTGGAAACTACCTCCGAGCAAGTCAGTACTATGGTCAGAATGTTTTCTATTTTGCGAAATCTTCAGGGATTCCTGAAATTATTAAGAATGAACTAGAAGAGTGTGTGAAACTTGGAAGACCAATTCAAAAAGAACACGCAAGTGTCGTAGCTAAAGCAGTAACAGAGTGGGCGGTTAAAAGAGGAGCAACACATTTTTGTCACTGGTTTCAACCATTAACTGGTGCGACTGCTGAGAAACACGATGCTTTCCTTGATCTTGACGGTGAAAGGCCAATCGAAAAATTATCGGTAAGCCAACTTTTACAAGGTGAACCGGATGCATCTTCATTTCCAAACGGTGGCTCAAGATCAACTTTTGAAGCACGTGGATATACTGCTTGGGATTTAACTTCTCCAATGTTTTTAATGAATGGACCAAATGGAAAAACTCTTTGTATTCCAACGGCATTCGTTTCATATCATGGTGAAGCTCTCGATATTAAAACTCCACTTTTAAGATCACTTTCAACGCTTAATACTCAGGCTACAAAGTTCATGAACCTTATTGGTGAAAAGAATGTTTCAAAAGTTATTGTTACTTGTGGAGCAGAACAAGAATATTTTCTTGTTGATAAAAATTTCTACTACCAAAGACCAGATCTTGTGATGACTGGAAGAACTCTTCTTGGTGCAGGTACAACAAGAAACCAACAATTAGAAGATCACTACTTCGGAGCAATTCCTGAAAGAGTACTTGCGTTTATGGAAGAACTTGATCTTGAATTACATAAACTTGGAATTCCTGCTAAAACTCGTCACAACGAAGTTGCTCCTGGACAATTTGAGATTGCTCAAATTTTTAGAGAAGGAAACGTTTCTTCTGATAATAATCAACTCGTCATGGCGCTTATTAAATCAGTTGCCGCTAGACATAACATGGTAGCTCTTCTTCACGAAAAACCATTTGCTGGAATCAATGGTTCTGGAAAGCATTTAAACTGGTCGATGTCTACGGATACAGGAATTAACCTTCTTGAGCCAGGAAATGAACTTCATTCTAACACGCGCTTTCTTGCTGTGACTTCAATTGTTATCGAAGCTGTAAATAGACACGCTAGGGCCCTCAGAGCTGCGATTGCAAGTCATGGTAATGATCATCGTCTTGGCGCAAACGAAGCACCTCCGAGTATTATTTCTGTATTCACTGGATCAACAATCGCAGATGTTCTTGAATCGATTAAAGATGGAAAAGAATTTACTCCATCTGGAAAAATTACCTTAGATCTTGGTGCAAATCAACTCGCACAATTTCATAAAGACAATACAGATAGAAATAGAACATCTCCTTTTGCCTTTACTGGTAATAAGTTCGAGTTTAGAGCTGTCGGTTCTTCCCAGGCAATTGGTCTGCCTCTAAGTATTTTAAATGCAGCCGTTAGTGAGGTTTTTGCCGAATCAAATACATTCATTGAAGAAAGAATTGCTGCAGGGGACACTATCGATCGCGCACTTTTACTTCTTTGTGAAAAGTGGATGAAATCTTCTTGGAATGTTATTTTCAATGGGGATGGATACTCTCAAGAATGGGTACAAGAAGCAGAAAAAAGAGGGCTTCCAAATCTAAAGAATTCTGCTGAGGCACTTGAAGTTTTTAATTCTAAGTCAGATGTGGCATTCCTGACGAACCAAGGAATTTACCGAGAAATCGAATTAGAGACTCGTTACAACGTTCTTCTTGAAAGATACTGTAAGCTACGTGAAATTGAATTTAATACGTTAATTGATATGATTCATCAGTATATTGTTCCAACATCTCTTGCATATAAGAAAGAGCTTGGAGATATTGTACTAATGCAAAGGCAACTCAAAGTAGAATCAACTGTTGAAATGGATATTTATAAGAAGATTAATTTAACTGTTGAGACTCTGTACGAAGACGCGAGAAATCTTTCAAATCAAATTAAAGATCTTCCTCACGATGAAAGTGCAAGAGCGAAAATGATTGCTGAAACACTTATGCCAATGAGTGAGCAACTATCAATTTTCTGTGAGCAATTAGAAGCCTTGATTCCAGATAGTAAGTGGCCACTGCCTACTTATTTTGACATGTTATTTTTAAGATAATGAGATTTTAGATTTATAAAAAATAAGAAGGGACCTTATGGTCCCTTTTTTTATTCGCGAATATTTCCTGTGAGGCGTTCAAAGTCCATTGTCATTGGTTGATCAGAGTATTTATTGATGTATTCAAACGAGATTTCTCCGTAACCTTCGTTCCCCCAACTTTCTCCCCAGCTATTTTTGAAGAAAAATACTTCTCTTTCGTCATCATAACCAGTAAGTAGGATTGCGTGACCTGCGCATTCGTAATTGCCATTTGAGCAATTGGCATCGTCTTCTGCTGTGTATGTGACGTTCGCAGTATCCCACCCCGGTGGATAGACTTTAACTGTTATAGCAACTGGTCTAAATTTATCCATATGCCCTTGAAGAATTTGCGCCCTCGTTTTTCCAATACTCCACATACCCGAGATCCACTCAACTCTTAGCCCATCAAGCTTTACAGTTTTTAGTGGCTTCCAGTCAATTGGCCCATGAGAAAAACAAACTTTCGGTGCTGTTGTATCAAACGGGTCATAGTTTTCACAAATTTTTCCCTTTTCAAATAAGGACGTTTGATAAGGTGCATCTTCCTCTTTAACAAAAAAGTACTGATCTCTAAAGTTGTAGGCAATTTCGTAGGTGTTTCCAAATTCTTTATCAGAGTACTGACCGAATCTTTCCTTTCCCGAAGAAATTTGAAACTGTTCTGAGATATCGTACTCTTTTTTAAAGCGATACTTGATGGTTCCTTCTAGAAGTGCAGTAATTGCAAAGTATGCACAAGTATTTCTATCAAGCTGGTTTTTCACTGCTGATTGATAAGGTTTTAAATCGACAATTTTTGCATCCGCATTTTGTACGGCAAGGCCTAGGGCTAATAATAGAATTAGATTTTTCATAGGGAGTTTATAGATAAGTAGGCATAATACTTCAAGTGACTATGAATTTTGTGCATACTGCTCCCTCTGAGTGGTGTTGGATTTTAGTTCATTTTTGAAGAATTCTGTTAAACTTGCGAGTTGGTTAACTATCACAACCTTCTGTTCGCGGCTGTTTTAACTAAGAAAGTTGATGGGACGAGCCTGTATAAAGAGTTGAAATTTCTAACACCATTCAACTGGGGCAGTTTAGAAATCATGGAAAAAGCTGATACGGCCTATATTTATTTAGCCCTTTCATCGATAAAATTTCCTTGTAGTAATAAATATCCAAGAAAAGGAACTAGATATGGATAAAATGACAGCGAATATGTATGTAATTAGCAACTTAGCTTTTCTCTCTCCAAATCAGAGTGTTTTTGAGGCCTATCAAGAAATGACAAAGAGACAGGTTCACCATCTTCCAATTGTTGAAAATGGGAAGGCGCTTGGAGTGGTGAGTGACAGAGATCTCCAGTTCATTACTCAGTATGGAAATGAGAAAGAGGTCCTTTGCAAAGATATAATGACTACTGACATTTTCTCTGTGTCGACTTCAGAGCCAATTGCAGCTCTTGCTAAGCAAATGGTTGAAAAAAGAATTAATTCGGCCCTGATCAATAATAGTGAAGGTAAGGTTGTGGGAATTTTTACATCAACTGATGCATTAAAAATTCTCTCAAATATTTCTAGTGACGTTTAATTTTTAATCAGATATCTAGGTGCGTAGCTTTTGCGCACCTGGAGTTCCATTGAATATATCGAATATTAATTTTCAACAAATGAATCAAGACCTTGAAACAAAGGGATGGTTTTGTGGTGAGAAAATTCTTTCAGATCAATCATGTGAAACATTAACTAAGCTTTTAAAAGCAAAATACGATGCTGATAACTTTATTGAAGGTGGAGTGAGCAAAGGGCTTGATCTCTCTATTGAAAATAGAATTAGAAAGAGCTTAGTGTCTTGGATTGAAGATTGGAACGAGAATGATGAGCTTAAACAGATAAATATTTTTTTTAACGACTTAATGATTAACCTCAATGAGTATTTCTTTTTGTCGATGAAAAGGTTTGAATCTCAGTTTGCCATTTACGAAGAGGGTGGCTTTTATAAGAAGCACCTCGATCAACATAAACAGTCTCCTCACCGTCAGATGAGTTGTATCTTTTATCTCAATGATTGTTTAGATGGGGGAGAGCTTGTCGTTTTCAATGAAAAGAATCGAAATGAAGTTGATTATGTGGTGAAACCAAAGCGCGGGACTTTTGTTTTATTTATTTCTAAGACTATTTTTCATGAAGTTCTCGAAACCAGATCGCCACGTTTTTCTCTTACGACGTGGTTTCGAGATGATGAAATTATACCGTTTGTTTAAAGATCGTAGCTTTCAATATTGTCGTCGTTTTGACTTAAATATTCAGGGCTAAAATCTTGTGTTGAACCAAGGTCATCAGCGTCGAAGATATCGTCTTCCTCTTCACTTTTAAATGAAGTTGAGCTTGATGTATCATATTTAAAAATTCTCATATAGTTATCAAGATTCTCTTTTAATTTGAAAACCTCTTTATCAATTGCTTTCTTCTCTGGTCCAGTATACTCAAGTTCTTCAAGAAGAATTCGTGATAGGTTTTTATTCACTCTTTTTGCAAGATTTCTAAGGTTTGCGTACTCTTTTGGAAGAGGGATGATTTCTTCAGAAACTTCAATTGCTCTGTCGAAACCTTCTTTCTTGGCCGCTTCGATAATTTTCTTCGCTTCCTTAACTGTCTTAGTTGAAATGATTGGAAGAATTTTATCTTGAACTTCTTTGTCTAGTTTGATGATTTCATTTGTCTGACTAGCATTGATTGTACCAAGGCTTCTTGCTTTCTTTACTGTGTCTGAAGCTAGGGCATCCCTTTTAATTGCACTTTTAATAATAGATTTAGAAAGGCCTGTTTTCTCAGCAGTGATTGCCGCAAAAGAATCAGTGTCTTGCTCTTCTTTTTCTTTTTCAATTTTCTTTTCTTCAGTTGAAAGATCTTTAACCGCTAGCTCAATTTTTGGCGCGGACGGGTTAAGTTGTTCGTAGATTTCTCTACCTCTATTAAGACACTTTTCAAGCTCAAGCTTATCAAGTGGTTTTCTTACAAGGTTTTCATCAATAGAGATAAGTTCTTGCTCAAGAGCTTGTCTATCAACAATATGAACAGGAACTTCATCAAACCCTAGATCCTTAAGGGCCTGGTATCTTCTTGCTCCCGCGAGTAGTTCATTATCAAGGTTAATTGTCAGTGGGTTAATAAGCCCAATTTTAGAGATTGATGTTTTCAGTGATTCAACATCTGTGTCTAGTCTTAGGTACTCACTAGATAATTTGATATCTGCGAGTTTAATTGTTGTTGTTTGCATGTGTGTGTGTCCCCGTTTGAAAGTGGGGGAATCATATTAAAAAGATCGGGATTTGACTAGGAATGAGAGGGGAAGTAAGAATTATTGGTACCTCTTGTCAAAACCCTCTTTGTTTATTCATATTGTAAATTATTGATAGTTGGAGAGCTATTGGAAGTTTTGGAATGACAAAGGCCATCATTTTGCTAAATATGCCGGGAATAATAACTGGCTTATTTTTAAAAAGAGAGTTGATCGCGATGGTTGCCACTTCATGTGCTTCCATACCTACAATTGATTTCTTCTCCTTCTTACCTTGGCTAATTCTAAAATTTGAATAGGTTAATCCTGGGCATAGGGACGAGATATAAATATGTGGACGATTTAATTTGGCCTCTTGGTGTAGCGCCATAAAAAAAGAATGCTGGAATGCTTTTGTTGCTCCATACATTGATTGCTTTGGGACAGCAAAGAAAGAATACAATGATGAGGTATTTAAAATATATCCTCTTTCTTTATTTGCGCAGCTTTTATAAAAGTACTTCGTCAGTTTAACGATAGCAGAGACGTGGGTTGATATCATTGTTTCTTCTGCTAAAAGTTCTGTGTTCTCAAAGTTGCCAGGTATACCAAAACCAGCATTTGAAATAAAAACTTCAATATCGTAGTTTTGAATTTTACTGATTAGTTTGTCGATTTCATTTTCGACGCTGAGATTTGCTTGAATTATTTCACATTTAAGGCTTGGATGTTTACCTAAAATTTCTGCTCTTGTTTTTTCAAGTTCAACTATATTTCTACCATGAAGAAGAGGTGAGTATCCGTGCTTTGCAAGTTCAAAGGCCATTGCCTTTCCTATTCCCGAACTCGATCCTGTAATTAGTGCGTATTTTTCCATATGACATTTTTGCACTACTTTTGCGATTTAACTAGCTGAAATAAGGGGCTATCGACAAATTTACTAAATTCTTGAGTAGTTTTGTCCGAAAAGTTGTTGAGTATTAATATGATAGAGGAGACTCTTTTGAAGTTTTTATCGATTTTACTAATTTTTCTTTCTTTTGCACCCTATGCTAACGCAGATACTTTTAGTGTCCAGGTGGAAGAAGATAGACAAAAACTCTTTTACAAAATTTGTATTGAGGCCCTTAAGGAAACTCCAAAGGCGTGGCTTTGTAAGCACTATGCTCCAAGAGTTGAAGGTGAATCATTCTCGGAAGTTTTTCGCTCAATGCAATATGAGTTTAATAATCTCGCAAGACGTAATAAGGCCGTGCCTCAAGTTATCCTAACTGAGAAGCGAACGAGAAAAGAATTTAACAAGTTGTTTGCAGATAGGGAACCAGAATATATTGCGGAGTTTTTTGGGGAACAAACAACTGTAAAACCAGGCGCTACTTCTGTAGAACGTCAGGCTGCACCAACTCCACGTCCTAGAAAAGAAGAAAATATTGATGCAGTAGTGAGAGATCTAACAGATAATGCTCCAGATATTGAAAACAAACCAAGACCTTCTAAGAAACCAACAGCTCCTGTTGTTCAAGTCCCTGTTGAGCCAGTAACACCAGCGAAGCCAGTTGTTGTAGTTGAGGAGCCGGTTGCCGAGCCAGTGGTTAAAGAGCCTGTAGTGATCAAAGAACCTGTCACGACAATTCAGCCAATTGTCGTTAAGCTCTCTCCTGAAGAGCTTAAGAAAGTTCACGAAAAACTTTATAACGATTCACTAGACGAAGCACTGACAAAGCTTTGTCAGAAGTTGATTAATGATCGTGGGGAGTATAACGAAACTACTGAAGAGTACTGTAAAAAATTTGCAGCAAGAAACAAAGATAAAAGTATTGATGAACTACTCGTTGAGTTTAAGAAAGACCCAAAAATACAAGCTGATGTTCTAAAGGAATTGCTAGAGCAACTAATTATTGCCGTAGCAAAGAAAAATGGAACGCTGCCTGAAGGTTTTGAAGAGTTTGTTGCTTCAGGTGGAATAAAGCGAGAAAGAAATACGGCAGTTGCAGATGCAAGTAGGGAACCATCGGTGGTTGGCGAAGCAGAAGTTGATCCTGCGGAAGCAGCTTTAACTGATGCTTACGATAGAATATTGAAGTCAGAGATTGAGAAAAATTGTAACCAATACGATACTAAGTGTATTGATGATATCACTAAGAGAATTTACGAGCAGAGGGATGATGCAATTGCACGTTTAAAGCCTGCTCCAACTCCAGTCGAAGAGAAGCCTGTTGCCGTTGCTGTTACTCCTGAACCTACAGTTGTCGTGGAAGAGCCGAAGGAGCCTGTTGTTGAGCTTCCGCCCGCCAGAGCTCCATCAAGTCTTCATAATGAAGTAACCTGTAATGATGCTATTCAAGGTAGAATTAAAGAGTTACTACAAAATGATCAAAATAATATTCTTGGTAAACAGTTCCAGCTGACATCATTAAAAATGGCGTTACAGATAATGGAAAAAAGGGATCGCCGCTATACTGATAATGTTGAAGAATTTATTAATCGTAATCAGAAGGAATTAGTAAACAAGGATAACAAGAAGCTTCTAGGCCAGCTTGTTGACTTCTATCGTGATTACGGAAAAGTTGATGATCAAGAGTTTATAAGTAAAACTTTTAACAAAGTTAAAAACTCAAATTACTTTAAATCGAATACACGTATTTATAATGATAGTGCTTCAGTCATGATTTTGGCAGATGTTTTATCAAATGAAGAGTCTCGCTTTAGTGAAATTGATGCTGCATCAGCTTGGTTTGCTTCAACTGTAAATGCTAAGTTTAGATCAGGAACTTATCATAATAACCTGACTAATCTTTCAAGTCTTACTTTTAGAGTACTTGGAAAATTAAAGAACGAGAAGCCACCGATTAAGCTTGATAAGCTTAAGGCAAGTATTGATGCTATTGAAAAGGATCTTGCTGGAAACTATGAGTTAATGAGACAGGACATCGGCGAGAAATTCGCGGATTGCTTCAAAGAAGATCGCGCTCAATGTAATAGTAAAGATGCATTTAATGTGAATTTTGCAAAGTCACTTATGTTAATGACTTCTAAGATAAAGAGTAATGACGACTTTAATATTGAAGTCGGAAAGTCTCTAAAGGGAAGCATTAGTGGTGGATTTAAGTTTGATTTCTTACCAGGGCAGTATAAGTAGAGAGTGGAGTTCCCACTCTCTCCATATTTAATTAATTCTGTAGCCAGATTTTTGGGAAAACGTCTCCGGCTTTTGGTCTCCAGCGACAATTTACTTCACTACTTTTTACTCGAGTAAAGATATTGCTATTTTTATCAATTGTATAAGCTTCGATTGGATGGAAATCATCTCTCTCTTTAATTGCTTTCTTTTCAAAAATAGCAAGTACTTCTTGCTGCTTATAAAGACATGGAAATGAAGGGCCATATGACCAAAAAAGTGTTTCTCCTAGGTCGTAACTAAATGAGGTTACTACCTTTGAATCTTCTTTTTTTCTATCTTTAAAAGATTCCCCAAGCGAATCGTTTAAAGAGAAAATATAATTATTATCAGTTTTAGATTTTAATACGTAGAAAGTTCTCTTATCACTTACGGGAAAAACATCAATAAGATTACTGTCTTCCTTAAGACTTGATAACATCAAGTCATCTGCAAATGAGCTTAGTACTACCATCATCATTAAAATTAATTTCATTACCGATCCTCTTATTTTCCTAAATGTACTTCTATTATCTTATCATCACTAAGCTGTAAATTGTAGTCCCCATCATTTAAAATAATATGGTAACTTCCATCAGGGTTTGTCTTGTACATTGAAGATACTTTGTACCCGTCTTTTTGAACTCCAGTAATCTCGATTAGTGAGTTTGGAGCTGTAATGCCTGAAACTCTTGAAGTCTCAAGTTTCGATAAAAGATGTTGCCAACCTTTTCGATTCAGTTCAACTGTTGCATTTCTTTTTGAGTAGTCTGGTTGAAATCCGTCACTACGTGGACTTACTTCAATAACATAAGGGATAACTTGGTGTTCCGTGTACATCCAGTCAATGTCTGAACCATCAACAGAGTAAAGTGTTTCCCAAGATGTACCTGGTTGGTAGTTAAGAAGACTTCCTATTTCTTTTCCAATGCCTTCAACTACTTTTTGATTCTTTGTTCTTTGACCCTTACATCCCATAGGGTAGATTACAAGTTCACTATATGCATGGTATGAAATATTAAATACAGGTTTGATATCAGCAACAAAATCCATTAGTGCGTTCGTTTCTGGCTCACTGGCCGGAGCGTCTCCACGATATGTTTGAGAAGTTTTCCATCCACTTGAACCATTACATGCTCCCCAGCTTGTTGGATAGTTCCTGTTGATATCTACACCATATCCTCCACGAGCATTTTTTCTCCACATATTTTCTCCCTCCCAAACCTTAGTGTTCCCATCAAGGTTAAGCATTGGTAGAACGTAGATTTCATTATTATCAACCCAGTTTTTTACTTCTGGTCTTGTCGCATAATTTGTCGTGAGATAAGTGATAATATCTGTAGTCACTTCAGTGGTCATTACCTCGCGAGAGTGGTGCATTCCATTGAAAAGAATAGCTGGTTCATTTGGTTCCAGAGTTTTTGCATTATCTGAAATTTTTATGGCCCAAATTTCTCTACCTTCAAGAGTTTTTCCTACAAGTATAAGTTGTGTTAGTTCAGGATATTTCTTATTGGTTTCAACTAGAATTTCTTTGATTTCATCAGGGTTTAAATAGCGCTCATCGACACTTGCTGTTAGAGCTTTTTGAGAGTTAAGTTCAAATTTAATACCCTTAGTTCTAAGCTCATTAAGTTCTTCATCTGTAACGTTAAGATCGATAATTTTATTTTTATAGTCAACACCTAGAACATCAAATCCTTCTTTTTGAAGAAACTTCATGACAGTTGTATAGTTCTTGTCAGCGTTAATTGATATTAATTTAGAATTCTCTAGAACTTTACTCGGAGAGTGAGCAAGAACGGATGTTAGCATCAGTGATGCACATGCTAGTTTAGAAAACATAGAAACTCCTTTTCATTGTTTTCTTTAATTATAATGCGGATTGAGACGAGTGCTAGCTGTGACGCGTCAGGAGGATTCCGATATTTCTTGGTGACAGAGAGGGATCAAAGAACTCAAGTAATAAAGGAGAGAATCCTCGCTCCTGTAGATAAAGGCATCTATCAATTAACAAATATAGTTCTAGACTTCTACCGTACTGCCATCTGATGACGTTACACAGGAATAATTCTTTTAAATATTCTTGCATCTTTGCATCTTCAAAAAAATCATCGATGAACTGAGCGCTGTACTCGTTTTTCATTCCAAGTTTTTCACATTTTCCTATTAGATAATCACTAAACTTTCCCCAGTACTCGCGTGGCTCGCTATCGCCAACTGCAACAACTTCCTTTATTCCAAAATACTTGTAAAAGAAAATATGAATGGCGTAGCGAAAGTCTTTTACTCGGCGTTTTAGTTTAAACGCGTTGTAATCCATTGAGCTGTGACCTCTACATGCGAGAGTGAAGGCATAGTCGGTAAGGGTAAGCCCATGATTTTTTGAGTACTGACTAATATTGCAATCTGTTTGCGGATTGAGTTTATTATAACAGCAGCCGAAGTTGATAAAGCCTAGAGTCTTATTCACAGTGGCAACATCAATGTGTTTAAGCGCAAGAGGGCCACAAGTGTGAAGTCCTAGAGAGAATGATTTATCTGTGAAAATATCACGAGTCTGTTCTTCTTTTAGATCATATGTGAAATCATGTGTAATAAATGTTACATTCTTATGATCTTCAGGCTTGGTATATTTGTGTAATCTTTTTTCACCAATCGTTTGAAAATCTTTATTGATATCAAGACTTATGCATTCTATAGATTTGTAGTGGGCCATAACACGTGAGAGGTGACCGACTCCTCCTCCGATATCGACGAGGTGAGAGAAGTCATTTTCCGCTTGAACTTGCTTAAGAAGTTTTGCGAGAACTAGAATTTCATGTCTTTTTTTACCTTTCACTTTATTAAATGCAAAGTCAGGTAGTTTTTCAAGTTCTCCGTACTCGTACTTTGGTAGCTCACAAAGTTCATTAAGCTCATTAAGCCATGTCTTGAATGAACCTTCATTTAAAAATTCAGTGTTTTGAAAACAGTCTACTTGCCATAACTGCTCGTCAGTAAGGAGCGAAAGTTCCTTAACCCATTCTTGATTAAAAATATCTAAGCGATCAGGGTAGAGAGTGATAATTTCACCATTCCACATCTCCTGATGCTCTTTTATCTTTGCAACAATCTGGTCAAAACGCTTTGTATAATTCATAATTTGAGTGACAATAATAGAAATCTGACTCATAAGGCAATAAAATTATGAAAAATATTAAGACTGTAGTTGTTGTAGGGATGGGAGTCTCTGGAATTTCAGCACTAAACCTTCTAAAATACTTAGGGAAAACGGTATATGCAGTCAATCAGGGTGAGACTTCATCGTGGGGAACTGGTCTTGGGTTAGATGAAAAATATTTAATCTCGCAAAATGATAAAAAATTGAAAGAAGTTTTGGCGACTGCTGATTTGGTCGTTCTCTCTCCTGGAATCCCAAGAGATGTTCAAATCTTAAAAGACTTTAAGGGGCCAATCTGGTGTGAAGTTGAACTAGCATATCGCTTACTTTCAAGTAGTGACGAAAAAATTATCGCGGTCACTGGAACAAATGGGAAGACGACGACAGTTAGTCTTTTGGAGGAGTGCCTTAAAGCTTCTGGTAAAGAATTCTTCATTGGTGGCAATATTGGAACCCCATTTTGCGATTATGTTTTAGAGGTTATCTCGAATAAAAGAAAGATTGCTGAAGTTATAGTGTTAGAATTATCTAGCTTTCAACTTGAATCACTTGATACATTTAGGGCAAATGCTGCGGCTATATTAAATATCACTTTCAGTCACGGTGAGCGCTACGATGATATTAAACCTTATGCTTTTGCAAAGTTTAATATTTTTAATAATCAGCAAAATTCAGACATCGCCATCATGCCTCAAGGTATGATGAAAGAATTTGATTTTAAAATGAAAAGCTCTTCTTCATTAAAGTTGATAGAAAATTCCGATCTCGATGAGCTTTCTAATATTGTAGACCTTGAAAAACTTAAAATAGTTGGTGTTCACAATCATAAGAATATACTCTTTGCTTATCATCTATGGGTGGCCTTGGGACTTCCTATTGATTCATTCTTAATAGGCTGCTATTCATTCACAGGTGTTCACTACCGTCTTGAGTATCTTGGTAAACTTAGAAATTTTGAAGTGTTTAATGATTCAAAAAGTACTAATTGGGAAGCGACTGAAACAGCTATTATTGGAGTTAAGGATAGAGGGCCTGTTACACTTATTATTGGAGGCCAGAAACGTGGACATGGGGATGATAGAATAGATGTGTTATTGCCATATCTTTCATCTCTTTCAAAAATATTACTTATTGGAGAAAGTGGTGTTGGGCTTGAATCTAAACTTAGGCCACACGTAAAGGTGAGTTACGTACAAGATCTTGAAGGTGCATTCAAAGAAATTACGAGTGATTCAAAAGAAGGTGTACTATTATTTTCACCAGCATTTCCATCATTTGATCAATTTAAGAATTATGTTGAGAGAGGAAAAAAATTTACAAACTTATTCAAGAACTCTTTGACTTGAAATCTTGCGATTATTATTATCTTTTCCGCGGAATGTGTCAGCAATAGCTATTTTAAAAATAAATAGACCAACAACAACCATGACAAAGTGAAAACCTTTTAGTTTAAACATATGGTATATATCGGTTATTTGGGCTGAAACTTTAATATTTTTTATCTATTTTTTAAAATAAACGCCTTATGGCCAATGAGCAAAAATAGTAGGGCAAAAAGGCCAAGAATAAATGGTCCCTGAGTGTTTTGCTCAGACACATCCTTGATCGTTCCGCAAAGTCCTGCTGGCCCTTGCTCCTTTGGATAGAGAAAGGTCGCCCCATCCCAATCGTCGCGGCCAAGGCGTGTTCTACCGCTCTTGCTAGAAGCGTACATCAATGAATCCTCAATTTTTGAGTGTCCTAGACCAAAAGCGTGGCCAACTTCATGAGCGATAACAGAGATCTTCTCATTTTCACTAAGGCCATTAAATTTTGTCGACGCGATGGCATTGATTGCTACGACCCCTCCGACGATAGTGGAGCCAGTCACATTATTTGGTAGTGTCACTGCGAGAATTCCTGTTGAGGTGAATGTTGTCGTATTGTCATTACAGATAATATAAACACCATTTGGCACGGCCGGAATACATCCTGTACCAGTACTACAAATTTTATCAGTATAAAAACTTGAATCAATATTTTTTAAACCTTGGACATCAAGCCTTAGTTCAGAAGTTGAAACTTTATTCCAAAATTTCTCCATCGCCTTAATCGAAAGATCTCTTAGTTCTTCTGGAGTAGTATCAAGGTTTGAACATGAACTATCTCCAATATAAACTGGTATCTCTGGGTTTGAATATGTGGCTATCGAACTCCCCACAAGTGTAAATGCGTGAGTTGATAAAGCAAAAATAGCTAGAAGAATTAATTTCATAAAAACCTATAAGTTAAAATTTAGCGACAGATAGTAATTAAATGCTCTCTCGTCTGAGTCTTCTGCATTTAGTGCCATCAGTTGTATATTTGCAAAAATTTCTTTATCAAACATGTAGTCAGTTCCAACAATTAAGACGTTGTTTACGGCCGTTGTTGAACCGGCAGGAGTTTGGAATTCTTTTTCTGTTCCACCATTATTTAGATATTGTGGAGAGCCATCCATTGAGAGGCGAGTGAATAGAAATCCAAAACCATAGACAGGTCTAAAGTTTGTAAAGTCATAGCGTAGTAAAAAGTTTGTCCAGTAGTTGAATCTTGTCACATCTGTGTCTCGGCTTGAGCGTGGAGTAGAGAGACCAAACTCAAAAATAAAATCGTGATCAAAGTAAAAGTCAAAATCAAATTTCAAACTCGCATACGGATTGAACTCAAAGGTATTTGTTTTGCCTCCAATTTCTTCTTCAATTTTTGAAACTTGCTCAGTAAATGTACCAAGACCGAGCGAAATGTTCTTATAATAGGCAAGACAGTTAACCGAAGTTAAAACAGTCATTAAATATATTAGTTTTTTCATGTGAATATTGAAGCAATTCACCTACCTAATGGCAATATCTTTTCATTTTCAAATGGCTAGTTTTTACATAAAATAGGGTAGAATAACTTTGAAACGCAAACGAAAGGATATACTATGTTTGAAAATTTTAACATACCGCAAAACCTTAGACCTAGTGACCCAAGATTTGGTTCAGGTCCATCACTTGTTCCAGTAGAGTTTTTGACAGCTCTTGCAGAAACTGGAACTGAGTTACTTGGTACCAGTCACAGGAAGCCAGTAGTAAAAAATCTAGTAAAAGAAATGCAAGAAGGGCTTAGAAAATATTTTAATGTACCTGCTGGCCATGAAATCGTTATCGGTAATGGTGGAGCAACGTTCTTATTTGATGCTATTGGATTAGGGCTTACAAAGAAAAAATCTGCTCACTTTACATGTGGAGAGTTTTCTCAAAAATGGTACAAGTCACACAAAGCTATTCCATGGATAGAAGCACAAGAATTTGCAAGTGAATACGGTGATGGTTGTGAAGCTCATGATGTTGATGATGCTGACCTTATTGCTGTAACTCTTAATGAAACTTCAACTGGTGTAATGATAAATTCTCTTCCTAAAGTTTCTGAAGATACTCTTCTATGTGTTGATGCGACTTCAGGAGCAGGACAAGTTCCATGCAATGTTTCAGAATGTGATGTTTTCTTCTTTTCTCCGCAAAAAGTTTTTGCTTCAGAAGGTGGATTTTATGTCGCAATTATGTCTCCAAAGGCACTAAAGAGAGCTGAGGAAGTCGCTGCTGATAAGTCTCGATATATTCCGCCAATTATGAGCTGGTCTCACGCAATTGAAAACTCAGTTAAAAATCAAACTTATAATACTCCAAGTATTTCAACAATCTTCTTCTTAAATGAGCAGGTTAAATTAATGAATAAACTTGGTTATGAAAAAGTTGTTTCGATGGCAAATGATAAAGCAAATCATATCTATGGGTGGGCGAATGAGAAGGCTTACCTTTCTTGTTATGTTGAAAAGGAAAGTTATCGTTCAAATGCTGTTGCAACTATTAACGTTGACGAAAAATATAGTGCAGATGATTTAATCAAAGTTCTTGAACAACAGAAAGCTGTTTACGGGATTGATGCCTATAGAAAGCTTGGAAAGAACCAGTTTAGAATTTCTCTCTTCCACAATATCACGCTTGAAGATATCAAAAAGCTTACAGAGATTATCTCTTTAGCAATTGAATCTGCATAAGATAAAATTTATCACATGTGCTTTGTCTAAGGACAAAGCACTTCTCCAAATTATTTTCTTGCCATCTGTAATTATTACGTCTAGTTTGTAGCCGTTATTAATCCTAAAGGGGTGCTCATCGTAAATGAGCTGAGACTTTGTTTGCCTAATTAGGCCTTGATGAAGGACCCTTTGAACCTGATTCGGTTAGCACCGACGTAGGAATTAGGAAAGACATTCATGTTTTTATCAGTTTCGCGTGCTCCGAATCTCACTACTTGATAGGGAGATTCTTATGAAAAAAATCCTTTTGATTTCAATTCTTTTCTCATTTGCTTCAATCGCAGATGATACTGTTTATGTCTATGGTACACTCATTCCTAAGAAGGCGTATGATGATAGTGGGAACTCTCTGTCAATGAGATCTGGCCAGGATATCGATAATGCAAGGTCTTTTCAAATAGAAGATCTTATTAAGACAATTCCTAATATCAATTACTCTCAAGGAAGTTCTAATACACGTTATTTTCAGATTCGTGGGATTGGGGAGAGAGCAAGTTATGAAGGAATGCCAAATCATTCTGTAGGGATCGTGATTGATGATATTGATTACTCAGGCATTGCTGGAGTATCCTCTTTAAGGGATATCTCTCAAGTCGAAGTGTATCGTGGACCACAGGCAACAAGACTTGGTCCAAGTGCTCTTGCTGGTATGATTCATATGAGTTCACTTGAACCTTCTAAGAAGTTTAAAGGGCAGGCCTTCTTTAATTATGGAAATTATCGTCTTATTGAAGAAGGTGTCGGTGCCTCATTCCCTGTATCTCAGAACTTTCAAGGAGCTCTCTCTCTGTCAAAAAAAGATAGTGATGGTTATATGAATAATAATTTCCTTAATCGAAAAGATACGAATGGTAAGGATGAGTTCACGACAAAAGCCAAACTTCTTGGAAGGATTAACGGCTTTAAGCTTAAGTTAAATCTTCATTATTTTAATTTAAATAATGGTTATGATGCATTCACGCAAAGTAATAATAGAATTACTACTTCTGATAAGCCTGGTCAGGATGATCAAAGAACACTAGCGCAAGCACTTCGTGTCGAAAAGATTCTTGGTGGTGATTGGAAATCAATTTCTATTTTTACACATATAAAATCGAAAATATTTTATAGTTATGATGAAGACTGGGGCAACAATATTCAATGGAATGCGTTGCCAGGTTATAACGCGAACTATGATTACAATATCGAGTTTCCAAAAATTAAAGAAGATTTAAGCATTGATCAGCGATTAGTTAAGGCACAAAAGCTTGTTCTTGGATTATATGGAAAGCTTTCACATGAAAGTTTTGGTGAGGTCGCTTATAAGAATGAAGCAGTTAGAAAGAATATTCGAGGGAACTTTAAAACAAAGGAGCTTTCGCTGTATTTTGAAAATGAGTCTGATCTTAGTGATAACATTTCTTTGGATTATGGGGCCCGTATTGCAAGCCGTAGTGCTATTTATAATGACTCGCTTGGAAATAATTTTTCCCCAGATGAATTTATGTATGGTGGAAAAATTTCTCTTAACTACCACATTAATAAAGAGAGTAAACTTTATGGGAAGCTTTCTAAAGGTTTTAAAGCGGGGGGATTCAATACTCAGTCAGATGTTCCAATGGATCGAAAAGAATTTAAGCAGGAGAAGCTCTATAGCTTAGAAATTGGAAATCAAAATAATTTTAAACACCTAAATTTGTCAACAAACCTCTCCACATTCTTTATGTATCGAGAAGATATTCAAGTGAAGACTTCTTTCCAGGATGATCCTTCTGATCCGAGCTCTTATACATTTTATAATGATAATGCGACAGATGGATATAATTATGGATTGGAGCTTGAGGGCCGTTGGAATGGAGTTGAGGGGCTTGAGTTACTATCATCACTTGGCCTTTTAAAGACTGAATATGGAAATTACTCTTATGCTTCAAAATCCTTAAAGGATCGTGATATGCCACATGCTCCTGAGTATCAATTTAATCTTTCATCAACTTATAGACTCGATAACGGTTTTTATTTTGGAGGAAATGTTTTTATGTCAGATAATTTTTATTTCTCAAATTCTCACTCAGAGAAATCTCGCGCTTATCAGCTTGTAGATATAAAAGCAGGTTATAAAATAAAACGTTTTAGCATTAGCATATGGTCTAAGAATATCTTCAATGAAGATTATTCTACTCGTGGTTTCTTCTTTGCCAATAGACCACCTGACTGGAATGATGAAAGGTATACTCAAAGAGGTGTCCCACGCACTTATGGAGTAAGTCTTCGCTATACATTCTAATAAAAAAGGCCCATGAGATGGGCCTTGTATCTTCTAGTCTTTCTTGTATCCCGCAAGGAATTCTTTCTTGAATTCTAAGAAGCGATCTTCAAGAATAGCTTCACGAGCTCTCTCTGCAAGTGATTTGTAGAAAGCAATATTGTGAAGTGTCGCAAGTACCTGACCTAGAATTTCATTAGAGTCAAATAAGTGCTTTAGGTATGCTCTTGAAAAGTTCTTACAAGTATAACACTCACAATTTGGCTCTACTGGATAGAAATCGTGACGGTAGTTCTTGTGCTTAATTCTAATTTTTCCACGGTTGGTAAATAATGTTCCACCACGAGCAAATTTAGTCGGAATGATACAGTCACTCATATCAATTCCATATTCCCAAATCATAAAAAGATCTTCAGGATTACCTACACCCATTACGTAGCGTGGTTTATCTGCAGGCATTTTAGGTCCTGTATATTTAACAATTTTTTCCATGAGTTCTGGGCCTTCACCAACAGATACACCACCAATTGCATATCCAGGAAGATCTCTTTTTACTAATTCTTTAAGACACTCATCACGGTAATCATCGTAAGTCGATCCTTGGATAATTCCAAAAAGTGCTTGCGTTGGATTTGTCCAAGAAGCAATACAACGATCTAGCCAACGGTGAGTTCTATCAATAGAGGTCTTTGTATACTTTCTATCCGCAGGGTATGGAATACACTCATCAAAGGCCATCATGATGTCACTACCAAGATTTTGTTGAATCTCGATTGATGTTTCAGGCGTAAGCATTACAGTCTTACCTTTTTGGTCTTTGAAAGAAGAACCTTCTTCAGTAATTGAATTTCCCTGAAGAGAGAAGACTTGGAATCCTCCCGAGTCTGTTAGAATCGGTCCATTCCAGTTCATAAACTTATGAAGCCCACCAGCCTTCGCTATCAGCTTTGAACCTGGAGAAAGGTGTAGGTGATATGTATTTGAAAGGATAATTTTTGTATCCATTTCATCAAGAAAATTTGGAGGTAATGCCTTTATTGCTCCGTGAGTACCTACTGGCATAAATACTGGTGTAGGAATATCTCCGTGGGGAGTTTTTATAACTCCGGCCCTCGCCTTTGAGTGCTTATCTACGTGCACTAATTCAAACTTAAAATGTTCTTTTACTTGGTCTTGAATTCTCATGTAACTACCTTAAAAAATTGTAATTTTCACTATTTAGCAGTGAGAGCACCAATTTGCAATATAAGAAGTAATTCTTACAGTAAACTATTCAAATAAGCTTGGAATTCTGTAAGCTCTTGAGGTGTTTGTTCATAAAGCGCCTTGACGAACTTTTCAAAGAAAATAGAATTACTTTGATCCGAATTTCTTGTTAGAGCACTTTTTATATTGTTCAAACGTTCTTGGATTATCGTTTTTTGACTTGAGAAAAGCGCTGGATCTCTAAAAATTGAGTCGATTTCTTCATGCTTGCCATGTCCATTAAATGAAAGAGCTATTTGACTTAAGTAAGGCCAAGGCTTTTCAATGTTTGAGTCCACTGCAAGAATTTTTATTTCATCATTGGTTATCGCTAGCAGAGATAGCTCGCCCTTATACTCGTAATAACGAGTTTCCTCTGTGGTTTTATATATTTTTTCAAAAAGTATATTATTTGAACGAAGAAAATTTGAAGCTGTATTTGTTGTTAGGATATTGAGTTGAGATAAATATTCCGGTTTCCCACAGATTGTAAATTCGCCACTTTTTATAAAGTTTAAAACTTCTTCTCTAAGCCCAGTTAAGTCCGAAGGAGTATCTCCTTCAATTTTTGCACTAAGGTTTGGATAGAATTGACTGAAGAATGGAATTTCATCTTTAACACTCTTCATCAGAGAATATTTGATTGATCTCAACTCTCGAAATGCAATAGTTTTACCATCGGTCTTATTAATTAGAAAGAAGTTCATTTTTGGAGTCGATGACCCCGCAATTTCATAATTTAATTCTATTCCACGACTAACCATCAAAACAGAGTGTTTTACAGATTTTTCTTTTGTAAACATAGTAGAAGTAATTATTGAAATTTCTGGTTTCTTTTCAATTTTAGCGCGAATCAGTGTTTCAAAGTGTGGCAATAGAGAGAAAATTAGAAGAAGAGGAATCGCAGTAAGTCTTAATATTCTTTGACGATATTGAATTTGTGTCTTTGTTATAAATTCTTTAAATGAGCGTTTTCCTATTAATACCGGAAGATCAAAAATTGGTAGGAAAAATGAAATGACTTCTAGAGGAAATCTTAGAAGTGCCTTTATTCTTTTTCGAATAAATGTTCCTTCCGTTGTTGCACCGACGAGAAATAAAGGAATGCTCGTTGAAAAGATGATATTAGAAATGAAATTAATTCCAAAATAAATTAAAAGAACAGAGATTGTTTGCTCTAAGAGATCTTGATAATCCTTTAGTAGAGTTTTAGCTTGTGGAATATTAGTGTTTACTAATGTGATAATTTTTGATGTTATTTCATTCAACGTCGCTGCATCAACGAAGTGATAGAGTGCCATCGTAAGAGAGAATCCTGCGATAATTGAAAAAAGTCTTGTAAAGGGACCAACTCGACGAGTAGTTTCAATTGAGTCTGATCTTTTTGTCTTAATTTCCATCTTCTTTACTTGATTAGCTTTTTTCTTTTTGGCGACTACTTTTGGATCACTTTCATCTTCCTCATCGAGCTTATCAAGTTTTTCTTTTCTTGTTTGTTTCTTTTGAGTTTGTAATAGCTCGCCAATATCAATCGATGTGCGTGTAATTTCTTGGTTTTGTTTTTGCTCTTTTACTTTCTTCTTAATAGGGGCGTTAAGTTCTGCTGTTTTAATAACTTCTGTATCAACGCTGAAACCTAAATCATCATCATGATTCTCATGGTGAACTTCTTTTGGTTCCTTCTTCTCAAGCTTTGTTTCGCGATCATTTTGTAGTGTTTGGTCAGAAAAAACTTGAGGGTTTGTGTCAGGCATTGTTTCAGTATTTTCAAGTTTTATTTCATCAAGACTGTCCACATTAATTGATGTTGCAGTCTCGATGATATCAACTTCAATGATTGAAATTACTGTTTCTTTGCAAGTAACAGTGTCTCCTAGCTCTAGAAAGTATATCCCACCTTTTTTGACAGGATGACCATTGAAGTTAACTCCACTTACATCATTTTCTATTTTAACTGTGACGACGCCATCTTGTTCGAAAACAAGAATCGGTCCACCATTTTCTGATATTTCAGCACCTGTGCCACTAGGTTTAATGAAAAGTTGGCCAACTAGAGGATGAGAAGTTTTGTTATCGTGTGTTTTTGCTATTAAATGGGTTCTTGTCGTCATTTTGATAACCGTATAATTAGTTTAAGTATTTGTTTTAATTATAGGTTAATTTATGAATGCGTGCCAATTTTAGGGAGGAGGAAGAATTTTCGCCTGCAAAAATAAGGGGCAAGATTCCTTGCCCCTTAAAAAAGTATTAGAAAAATAATCTGAAGTTTAGACCGTAGTAATTTGACACTTTAATGTCATCAACTTTGTCTGAAAC